>CAZSKF010000063.1:0-13279 GCA_964607405.1 uncultured Proteiniphilum sp.
CAAAACATTAAAGCAAAAGATAAGAGTATTTTCATAATAGTTTGTTTTTTAATTATTAAATTATTTATGCCTACTTCAATAGGCGTTATATACGTCTCAGCCCCATGCACCGTCGGCAGAGGTGCGGCTTGGAACTACCATCCTTTCCAAAAAACAGCACGCTATTCTCAGTCATATAATCAATCCGTCCTTTATAAAGATATTCATCCATATCCGTCAATCTTATCTTCTTTTCGGGATACTCTAATGACAAATAAACATCTTGTGTAAGGGCAGTTAAATTTCCTTTTTTTCTTATTTCATCTAAGTCAAATGTTTTTTCATAGAATGCCACAGGTCCTGGCAAAGGGCTTTTCACTCCATATTTTATATTGACAGTTGCTTTGACAAATCTCTGAGGAAAATATTCTATGTATGAAACTGTATAAATTTGTCCTGAATCTAAGCGTAATATCTGACTTTGGTCGTTAGGATCCTTCATTAAACCATAGAACAAATTTTGGATAGTATCACCCCTTATGCCTTCAATATCAAAAAGCAAAGTGCTGTGTCCTTCCCCCTCTTCTTTATTGAGTATAATAGTAACCGGATATTTTGATATATTTTGAATATGACAAACAAACTCATTTGGAGGTTGAAAAGAAAACTCAACTTTTATATCTTCATTCTGAGAGAAAATATCCAAAGGAATTAAACATAGTACTACCAATAAAAAAGTTGATGTATAAATTTTAAATACTTTCATTTTGATTGTTTTTGAAATTATTTATTTATGCCTGCTTCAATAGGCGAGTCAGAATAAAGCTATGCAGCAACTGCTACGCTGGGATTAGATCTATATTCATTAACTATCGGATATTAAATTTACTTTCCATTTTCTTCTTTTCCGACAGAGTGAATATTTTTATAAAAAGTATTCTGTCTTTTATTTGATTTTCTTCTGAAACCTCCAGTATGAAAAGATCTGTTTTCCATATATAGTTTTTGTCTATGAGAAAAGAAGAAACATCCTTCTCTACTACCTCATTGTCAATTATATATACATGAGACATTTCCTCATACTTATCTTGAATGTCTTTATGTGTTTCTTTTAATGGAATTAGGGTTAGAGACTTGGAATAAGACATGAAAAAACAGTTATTATAAATTTTATTGTTGAATGAAATAAGAGTATCTGTTTTTACACGTAATATTTCAACACTATCCATATTAATCAAGAAAGGTTTGGCAACTAACTGGTCGTTTATAAGACATAAGGCATCTTGACTTACATTTTGTGCTTGAAGTGTTGACAAAAATGGAACAATCCAGATTGTCAACAACAATAAATAATTTTTTTTCATGTGTTTATTTTTTTGATTTGTTTTATTCATAAATCATCTATAATATTTTAATTTGAAATTCTATTTTTTATAGACAATGCATTAGCCGATTTAAACAACTGCACGGTATTAAAAATATGCTGTGGGGAGGTCACATCCCACATCGTTCGCCACTCACGTGGATTTGTGTTTTTATTATCATCAGTCAGCGATTGAAAAATATACACAAAGTGCATAAAGCCGTTCTCTACCTCAAAACAATCTTTGATTAAATATCTCTTTTGCTTGGGATAGTAGTAAAAAGTGCGAAATATATCATACTTATTTGTTGATGGTATATCATCCTTATAAAGAGCCCTTATGGGTGGATTGGTAATATTCCATTCATATTCGCTATGAAGTGAAATAACATTTGTAGCCTGTTCCTTGTTGAATGTAGGAGATGAATAAACTATGATATTGCCCTTTATCACAAAATAGATTGTATCCGTATCGATATTAAAATTCACATTATCCAGAACTGACTTTGATAGTTTATCCACTTTCAAATCACCTGAAATTTCGGAGTTGCCGCTTGCCGCCTCCTTAGTGTCAAATCTTGGGTGCAGAAACAACTCATCCGGTATCTCACCGTGAATGTACTTATCCACTTTGATGGCATTGTAATAGTATTTGTGACCATTAACCGTATCTTCCAATTTCGAATAATCTGTTTCGATTCCCTTCATCCAAACTGTATCTTTTACTAAAAACAGTTTGGATGACTGGCAGGAAACTATTGTCACAATAAAAATAAGTAGTAAATACTTCTTCATATCAAATATATTATATGTTACGGATTATAAACAACTGGATAAATAAAATGGCGTTATATGTGTCTCAGCCCCATGCACCGTGGGCAGAGGTGCGGCTTGGAACTACCATCCTTTCCAAAAAACAGCACACTATTCCGAGACTTGTTTATAACCACAATACTTTTCTGTGATAATAGACATCTAAAACTTTATCACCGCCTTTTCGATGCTATTCTTTCCCTATATATAAACCAGATTGCAAATATCTGTCGGGATATCAATTTTATAATCTAAAAGAACAGGAATATTAGCTCCAAATTCTACAATTTGAACTTTCTTTTTATTGCAAGCTATTCAGTAATTTTATTTGCTTCGTGTCTTTTATTTGCATAAAGCCATTTGTATAAAAAAAAGGATACTGTTCAATCTTATTTAATTTAGTGCTGTTTTCTATAAATACTAATCCATGGAATCTAGTTTTCAAGGAACAGAAAAAAAATTGATTCGTTTTTTTTCTTTCCCTCCCGACAGCTCTTATGCTTGAGATATCATTAGGTAGTTGATTAGTAGGATAATAAAAATACGGCATCTCTGTCCTCAAAGCTGAATATTCAAAACTTGTAATGTAAGGTATCTGTAATTTATCTTTAACGGTTTTATTATAAAAACTGGATTCGTCCTGCGTATATTCCCCATTTCCTACTTGAAAGCCAATTGAGAAATAATCATCTGTATATTTTTGGGAAATAAAATGTCCAAGAGATGGTCTTCTATCCACATCATAAAAGAAATCGCTTTCTTTGTTAGTGTGGGAACTATGAGCATACAAAACGGCTTTTCCGAAAGATTCTGAATATAATCGAAGAATTTCATCCATTCGTCTCCACATATCAATTTCTCTATTATCATTCTTAGAGGCAAAAATTGTAGCGCTCATATCGAATTCCTTTAACAGAAATTGCAGATAGCGAATGTCCGTTTTATTCATTGTTGATTGAATATTTGGGTCGGATGAAATTAATTTGGAAATTTCACTATACTTGTTTTCTTGTAATAATCGAAGATAAGGCAATGAGTATGTATCATCCAAGATAAGTCTAAAATAGTCGAACAAAAATAATTTAGGGTTGGCTAGTGTATTAACTCCGAAAATTCGCACTTTTGTTTTAGACACTTTGTTATAATTCCTCAGCCATTTAAGAAAATCAAGAAACATAACTGAATCATCAAAAATACATCCTAATTCTTGCTTAATTTCATTTTCCGTTTCTTCGGTGTCTATTCCATTTATAAAAAGATCCCATTTTAAACACATATCCGGTGCTCGCTCCAATATAATAATATTGCAATCTTGTTCTGATACCAAAGATCTTATAAATTGATAACATGCGTTCTTAATTTCTATACTGCCATGAGTACACTCCCCGAGTCCAATTATCTTTTTATTTCTTATGTCAGGAATTTTCGATACAACATTATCATTACAAAACGATAAAGGTATGATGTTTTCTTTGTTTAATTTTAAAGAAGATTTATTCGACATGTAAGATAAACTATCTTGATTAATACTTCTTCCATTTATAAATATTTTAATTTTATCGATCCACGCATTCTGATCACTCATGGGAGTTTTATCAGAAAATCTAATCATTATTCTGACAGCTTTTTCTTTAAATAAGGGGAAAGACATGGAATGAGCTTTCCATGTCTTATTTTCTATAAACAATGAATCAAACGACACAGTCTGTTCTTTTTCGTCTAAACCTTTCACATAGAACCACCAGTCTTTAAAGTTTTCACTTTTACTATTTATTGAGACGGAACAAATATCTCCTTCTTTATATTGAGGAAGAACTATTGTACGTGAAAAGTTAAAGCTTCTGTCATTTGCCCCCCAGTTAATAGGGATTGAGGTTATTTTCAATGGATTCCTCCCGTCAATCGATTCGGTAGAGTCAATGCAAAACCGGAAATTTATTCCACTGTTAGTCCAATCTCCTCTATATGTCTTATCAAAGCTCCTGAATTCCAGATCATAAATCTCCTCTATGGTTTGAGCATACACGCCGAGAGTCATAAAGAAAAACAGGAAAGTTAAAAAAGTTCTAGTCATCAATAACCTCCAGTAATTATCCAATCTAAATCTTCTGCTGTAATTGTCCCTGTAATGTTGTTATTCTGCGGATCAACATAATGATAGCTATTAGTAGAAGCATCGTAGAATTCAAGAACAACGGCGTGACCGAGGCCTGAGCTTCCTCTGGCTAAACCTAATGCGCACATAGATGCATTAGAACCATTATAGGAATTGACATAGCAATCGCCAGCTATTTTTTGAATGAGAGTTTCAGTCTGCTCACGATTTGCAGTAAGTCCCGCCATGACATCACTTGCTGCCGCGCCAAATCCGTATAAATCTTGAAGCACTTGACTCATTTTTGCATGAACTTCATCCACAGACAAACCATACATATAGGCAACAGATTGAATAACACAATCTAAAGATCCTTTACCAGGGTATCGATTAGATCCACCATATTCTGAGCCACTTGACCCAGTAGTAGTTTTACCTTCTGAAGTATAACCCCAGCCATCTACATACCCTCCTGTCCAAGTTCCACTTGCGCACATAGCTTCAAATTCCAACAGAGTATAAGGATTGATACTTGACCCATCTCCTCTCCCGACAAATGTTTTTTGCTGAATTTCGCTTAAAACCGGCATTTTCTTAGCCAGCTCTTCTAAACTTTCTACTGTTAATTTTCTTTTTCTCATAAAATAAATAATTTCAAAAATTGACAAATTGATTTAATACCCAAGCTAATTGCAGCTTGTGCCCTGAAGAGGTGCAGCTTGCAATCATTATTGACAAAGCAATGTATAGTAGGTTCTTTATTTTATTTATAAGTGTGATAGTTGTTGTTGAGTTATATTAGTTTTATAATATTTAAATTCAAGACAAATATACGAACAATTAGTAATGACGCAACTCTTGAGGTCATTTAATTACTTCACGAATACACAATAAACACTCTTTCCCAGAATCGGGATGCCACATAATATATAAAAACACTATCTTTGCATCATTAACAAACCAATGCAATAGAAAACTTATAAATCAATTGTGACAAAAGGCATGTCAGAATAAAGCTATGCAGCAACTGCTACGCTGGGAACTGTACAACGAAAACAAAACAAGCCAACGTACAATTGGCCTGCGGCAGTTTGCCACTATACCGGTTATAAATAAATACAAGAAGTATTTCAAAGACAATAATTCTCCGGTAGAGATAGACGTTATGTCCGCAATCATAATAGCCGGAATTTATTATCTTATCCTACATTCCGAGTCAACAACCTTTGCCGGAGTAGATATCACTACCCAAGAAGGCAAAGAGAGGCTTTGCAATGCAATAGACTTTTTGGCTGATCATTTTTTTGATTTCAACCCCACTACTGCTGACATGCACACAATAAATATTGCAAGAAATATGAAGAGCGAGGGCATTTCACTTGAAATAATAGAAAGGTGCACAGGTCTGCCTTTGGATACTATTCAACAAATTTAGACCTATACACCTCTCATCCATCCGCACAAATACTACAGTGCCCCAAGGGCATTGTAAAGAAACTGCCCTTGTAAGACAGCCCTTATATTTTCACGTCTGCATCTGCGACAATACCAACTCAAAGTAATACCCTTTTTTCTCCATCAATATCTCGTGGTTGCCAATTTCAACAATAAAACCTTTGTCAAGCACTACTATTTGGTCGGCATTGCGGATGGTGCTGAGGCGGTGGGCGATTACTACCACTGTACGGTGTTCGAAAGCATTGTTCAGTGCAGCCACGATTTTCCGTTCGTTGATAGTGTCCAAGGCATTGGTAGCTTCATCCAAAAATAAGAATTTAGGATTGCGATACAAGGCACGTGCTATCAGCAAACGCTGTTTTTGACCACCGCTAAGCCCACGTCCTGTTTCGCCGATGGTCGTCTCAAAACCCTTGGGCATAGCGTTAATTTCGTCTTCTATTTGGGCAATTCGGCAAACTTCACGCAGTCGGTCATAATCAATCCGTTCAGCATCCAGCACTATATTATTCAAAATAGTGTCACTAAACATTTTTCCGTCCTGCATCACTACGCCGCACATATCCCGCCATTGACGCAAATTAATAGCATTTACGTTCATCGTATCCATTTTTATTTCACCGTAGCTTGGCTTATAGAGCCGGACTAAAAGTTTGAGCAAAGTAGATTTCCCGCTTCCGCTTCCGCCCACAATTGCCGTAATTTTATTTTCTGGTATTTGCAAGTAAATATTCCTCAAGACCAACGGCGAATTTTGGGTGTATTGAAAATGGACATTCTCCAAAGTGATGGTTTTCTTTTCGGGCAAAATGGTGGTGCTCCCAATGGACAGCAGTTCTTCTTCGTCTTCAAGCTGGCGAATTTCATTGATGCGCAGAAAACTGATTTTGGCGTATTGAGCCGATACCACGAAATTGATAAACTGAACCAGCGGCCCGTTGAGCATCCCGATGATAAACTGCGTGGAAATCATTACCCCGAACGTGATTTCGCCCTTGATTACCGCCATTGCACAGAAGAAAACGATAGCCATATTCTTGATGCTCTCCACAAATTGCGCTCCCAAGTTTTGAGCATTGGTAACCGCCAAAACCCGTTTGTTCACGTGGTAGAGGCGTGCCTGAATTTCTTCCCACTTCCAACGGCGGTGCTTTTCGTAGTTGTAAATCTTGATGTCTTGAATGGCAGAAACGGTCTCCACCCAGTAGCTCTGATTTTTTGAAAGCAATTCAAAATACTCCCAATCCAACTTTTTGCGAATGCTTAAAAACAGCAATACCCAGCAGACGTACAGGATGGAACCGGCTAAGAAAATGTAGAATATGACGGCATTGTAAATCAGCAGTATGACGGCGAAAACGACAAACGTGAGCGTGGAAAATATCAACGCCAGCGAATTGTTCATAATAAAACTGCGGATGCGTTCGTGGTCTTGCGCACGCTGAAGAATATCGCCCAGCAGTTTATTTTCAAAGAAAGTTACAGGCAGTTTCATCAACTTTATCAGGTAATCCGAAATAAGGGCGATGTTTACCCTTGCCGTGATGTGCAGCAATATCCAATCTCGCAAGATATTGAAAATCATTACGCTTAGCAAGATACTAATATTGCCTATCAGTACCATATTGATAAACCTCATGTCCGAAGTTTTGATGCCCACATCAATTACTGCTTTGGAAATAAAGGGAAGCATCCCCTGCAAAGCGGTAACAACGAGCATTATAACGAATATCAGCCCAAAATTGCGTTTGTAGGGAAAAAAATATTTCAGAATGCTCGAAAAACTGTTTCGCTTATGCTCCTGTTCAGCTTTGCTGTCTTTGAAGTCGGCAGTGGGCTCTACGGCAAGTAGCACGCCTTGGTTTTCGCCTTTCTGATACCATCCCCGCCTAAATTCTTCGTGGCTGTATTTGATGCGTCCTTTCGCGGGGTCAGAAACCCACACGTGTTTTTTATCGGAATGATACACCACGATAAAGTGGCTGTCTTTCCAAAACACGATAGCCGGAAAGGGAATGCTGTTTACCACATCGTCTATGGTACATTTGATGGCAAGAGTGCGCAGCCCGATGCTTTCAGCACCGGTGCTAAGGTCGAGCAGCGATACGCCTTCTTTGGTAATGCCGCATCGGTCGCGCATAAACTGCAACGAGTAAAACTTACCGAAATGCTTGGCTATAATTTTCAATGAAGCTGGTCCGCAGTCTTGCGAATCCATTTGATATTCTACGGGGAAACGGTGGAAGAGCATATTCTATTTTTCTCCTTTTGATTTTAAGTTATCAAACAACCTTTCTATTAGTCGTTTGCGTTTAGTTATGATTTCGGCAGTTCCTTTGCTTTCAAAATCGAGGGGAAGTGTTTTACCAAAATTGGTTACCATTCCGTCAGGAAAATCGATAAGCACAAGATAGGTATCCATTTCTCCATTTGGGGTTTTCAACTTGTTGGTAATACGCGATACAGATTTTACCATGCCTTTTAGCAGTCCATATTCATCATAAGGATAATTGTTAATTTTCACGTTAGCAGTTTGCCCTATTTCTACTTTTCCCGCTCCGAACGACGGAATCATTACTTCGCCGAGGATGTTGTTTTTATCAGGAATTATAGTAAAAAGTTCTTGTCCTGCCTGCACAAAGTTATTGTCGCGCCAGAAACCGAGAAACTCCAATTCGCCTGCCACGGGCGCATACTGCAAGTAGCGTTCTTTCCAGAGATTGACGGCATTTGAGAGTTCATTTTTACGGCTGATAAAATCGGAATAAGCTTTTTCTTTGGTTTCGGTTTCTTCTAAAAGAATGCGTTGCATTTCCAATTCGTTTCGGGCAAGTTCCGACTGCTTCATCTGTCGGCTGCTTTGCAGGTTTAGGCGAGCTTCTTGGAGAGATAGATGCGCATTGCGTTGGCGTTGGTATTCCTGTTCGCTGATGCCTTTGGCGGCGAGGAGCAGGCTGTCTTTGCGCAGCTGGTCGGCAGAGGCGTGCAGGATTTGTTTTTTAAGCTGCATTTCGTCATTCAGATTGGCTATGACGGCTTCGTCCGATTGGATTTGCTGACGGAGGTTCTGACGCATAGTGGCATAAATATCCGATGACATCACACGCTCGTACTGGAAATAAGAGAGCAGAAAAGCATTGTATGCAGAACTGACTTCGCCAAGTATTAGCGTGTCGGGCAAAGATATTTTCGCGGAAGCATTCGCGTTGAGGAGGTTCAGTGCGGTATCCACCCACAGGATGTGTTTATAATCAGCTCCGCTTTCCAAATAAGAAATCACATCGCCTTTTTGAAGCTGGGTTTTATTAGTTTGTAGCAGGTTGATGCGTCCGTTACTGTTCGCCACCAAGCGGACAGGGGCGGTGGATGCCGTTACAGAAATTTGCCCGTCCACCGTGTCGGGATATTGTATCAGAAAACCGAGCAATACGATAACGCCCATCAGTACGCCCACACAAAGCACCACCCATTTCACCCAATACGTTGGCATTCGGTCTATGATGGCTTGCACCTCTTCGGATTTAGCGTGTGTTATTTCTTGCTTTTTATATTCAATTTCTGGATCCATTTTTTTGTTAAATGAATAAATGAGAGAGAATTTTTGAGAATTCTCTCTCATTTATTGTATGTAAGCTTGATTTATGTAATAACTATTTGTTTTCAGTAGCAAAAACCTCTTCTAATTCCTTTTTAACCCTCTTTATACTTTTGATTTCTCCTTTACTAAAATAAAAACTATACTCTTTATCCCAATCAATTGAATAACGCATTGGTTCAATTGAGTGAGGTCTTACGCCATAACAGCCAAAACTGCCACTCATCCAATTGGCGGAAAGAAGTTCGTCTGAGTTTATTTTTTCACCCGTTAATGCTTCTAACCTTTCTTTCATTACTTCATTGGATGGAAGTCTTATTGCACTCTCAACTGCGCCAACAGTATTGTTAAAGTTGATTTCCTTCAAAAAAAGTTTCTCATCTTTCAAAACCCAAGTACAAGTATATCCTTTTTGGCCTACCTCCATAAACACAATGACGTCATAGTCTGAGAACAGTTTAGAATACCCATCAAAGTATATTAAAGGTGTTTGCTTTAAAACTAATTTTGTTCCATTTTCTAAAAGGAGCGTATCTTGTTCTCTATCTATTGTGCTACCATTTCCGGCATAAATACGGTTTCGAGTCATTAGCTCCACGTCGTAGGGGGATTGTTGATTTTGTGCGATCAAACTTGAAGTGTATAGCATCATAACTACTCCCACCAATGCATACAATATTTTTGTCAACATAATGTTAATTATTTAGTTTCCCTTTTATAAAAGTCAATTCTTTACAAGGCATATTATCCCAGCTTGTTATATCCTCATCATAACTTCTTACTTCTTTTAAAAGAAGTGTGTCTGAGAACCAAGTCACAGGCATAACTCCAAAATCTAATGATGAATAGATAGACATTGGGATATGTGATTTATTGAAAGATATCCCTGTGAGATTTTCCATCATTTTATAATGATTATTATTTGGGAAGATAAGTTCCATCTCGTTTATATCGATAGTATAAAAAGAGATGTTACCCAAATATAGCATATCATCAATTATGTACCATGAGCATTGGTATTTATTGTCACCTGATGGTACACTTTGCCCATATATTATCTTTTGTTCTACAGCTTGTACTTGAGAGTATTCGTTATAGAGGTTTTTATATCCTTTAAAATATTCCAAAGGAGATTTGTGCATCATATAAATAGTTGAATCAATATAAATATAATCAGGTGTTTTAGAAATTGAAATAAAATTTAAACAACTATCCTTATGTGAGACAGTTGCATTCACATCTGATTCTTTAGGTATTTGAAATTCTTCAACAATTTCTAATTTTGATGTGTTTCTTTCCTCTGTAGTTTTATTAGTGCTTGTGCAAGACAAGAACAATAAAATAGGTAAAATTATTAGTAACCTGTTCATTTGTTATTAGTAGTTTATTTGTTTTTTAAGCTATTATAGTAAGTAATCGTATAGCTCTGGTACTGTTGTGATGACAGTAGAATAGTGATATATCTTTATTGTTCCCAGAAATTCTTAATATATTCCTCTCTATTTATGTCTAAAATAAGATTTATCAAACTATCCAATTCTTTGTATTCTTTGCTATCTTTACTCTGTTTGTCTTTCAGAGCTTCGAGAGATTCAATTGCACTTATAGAGTCTTCTGTGAACACCCTTATAAAAGCTTGATTGGCTAATAGATTAAAGTCTTTGGGGTTGGAATCGATTGCTTTATCATAACTTAAAATGGCCTCCTCAAAACTCTTTTTTGCCTGCTTTTTAAGATTTTCTTTTTCATAAAACACACCTTTTATAAAATGGAGTTGAGGATCATCTGGCCGGACTTTTAATGCTTGATCAATAACAACCATCACTTCATCGTATTCGCCCAAAACACTTAAATACTGCGCCTTATTAGTATAGGCAATAGCGTAATTTGGATCTATGTTTAATGCCTCATCCAATAAGTCTATTGCCTTTCTCAAAGAGTCTATATTTCCGTTTGATTTTAAATAAATATCTACAGCTTTGTTGTTTTTTAGAATAGCTGTACTATCTTCAATTTGAACACTTTTATATAAATTATCTGCAGCTGCTTCTTTATTATTGTTTCCAATACACTGCAAAAAACAGAATGCCATTGCGAATATAATTGTTTTTTTCATATTAATTACTGTGTTACAATTCATTACCTATAGTTTGAATATATTGTTTTAGAGAAACTAGATCCATTGTGTCCGGCCCCGTTATTATATGAAAAACCAACATGAAGTTTAACCTCAACATCACCTTGATACTGTGATAAATTGAAACTTGTACTTCCTAATGGATTTGTCCCTGTTTGATAAATTATGGAAGATGGATTTGTGAGAATGCCCGTCGATACAGAGCTACCATTGACAATAATCTCTATATATCCATTTGCTATCACTCCGTCCAAATAAGGATTGGAAGCATTTGTAACACTTATATACATTTGTCCATTTTGAATATACGTAAAACCGTTAACATAAGATGTTCCTCTAATACCAACTCCTTCTGCAAAATAATAAGCGGGAACGACAGAGTTGAATTCACTTCTAATCTGGCCACTTGCTGTACAATTTAAATCCTCAAAAGTATAACCCCATCCCTCAACATAACCTCCTTGCCACGTTCCACTAGCAACCATACTATCGTATTCTTGGATTGTGAATGGATTCGATTGGCTACCATCCCCTCCTCCAACAAAACTTCGTTGCAAATCTTCACTTAGCACTGGCATTTTCTTAGCCAGTTCTGCTAAGTTTTTTTTTGTTAGTTTTCTTTTCTTCATAAAATTGATTTTTTTAAATTAATGAATTGATTTGATTCTCAAGCTAATTGAAGCTTGCTTTTATTTGAAATAAATATTTTTTGTAGTATTTGCAGTGTCCCATTAAAGTTAAGCAAGTCTTTTTCTTGAAGTGCGATTAAGCTGTTAAAGCAAGCTTCAAGTTCCGGATAATATGCTATATTTTTATCCAAAAGCCAGTCCAGCGTTTCAAGCAATATTCGCTCGGCGGTGGCTTTTTGTTCATCTCTTTTTTGATTGGTAACCTGTGTTTCGGAAATTCGATAGTACAGCAGCGGCTGGTTTTCGATGTAAAACACACCGCCTAATTTAGCAATTTCCGTCCACAGTTTCAGGTCTTCGGCATAAGCATAGTTTTCATATCTCAGCTGGTTTTCCTCCAAAAAACTTCTTCGTATCATCGCAGTAGGATGAGACATAAAATTTCCTTTTAGAAATTGCAGCAGCGGATACTCCACTAATCCACTTATACCCCCAGCAATACTTCCGGGTGCTACGTCCTCTCCAATATACTGCATCCACGCACCACAAACTGTGATGGTCAGCTCGGATTCCATTATGGAGTGCTGAATTTTCAGTCGTTCGGGGTGCATTTTATCATCGGCATCCATACGAGCTATGAATTTTCCCCTAGCTGCATTCATTCCAAGATTTAGCGAAGTGATAAAATCATGTTTACTCTCCAATAAAACTATTCGCTTGTCAGCATACGAGCGAACTATTTCGCGTGTGCTATCCGTGGATCCATCATCCACAACTATACACTCAAAATCCACGAATGACTGGCAAACAATGCTATCTATGGCTTCTCTGATGTACATTTCGGCATTATACGCAGGCATTACAATGGAGATGGTCGGTGTTTGTTTATCTTTATTTGTTGTCATCGTTGCATTTTATTTTAGGCTCAGTTCCCGATACACTTCTAGGGTACTGCTTATCATCAGTTCGAGGTTTAATTTCTCTTCATACAGTCTCCGTACATTACTACCCAAAGTTTTCCTCAATTTATCATCGTTTATTAAACGCATCAGTTGGGCAGCCATCATTTCTACATCTACAGAAAGGCCAAAAACGGGAGAGAACTTCGTGCGTACTTTTAGTGCATTCAACTCATGCGTAAATATCTCGTCTAAGCCGTCCACCGCCGTTGTTATAATCGGCAAGCCGAACATAGCCATTTCTATTGCCA
>CAZSKF010000064.1:0-13174 GCA_964607405.1 uncultured Proteiniphilum sp.
TACTCATTATTATCTATGTAATGAATCATGAATATTAATCAGTAGTAATGAATATTGATGAGACAATTCAAGAATATTAATCTTATAATATAATACGCAACCCAGATATGGAATGGCATATCATTGATTGAATATGGTGTATATAATATATGGATTTATATATCATGATAGAAATATGGTATATAAAAGGTATGGAATAATTAATCTTTGGATGAATGTGGGTGATTAAAGATATGGAAAAGTTAATCAACAAACCAATGTGGAGGAATAAAGATGTGGGATGGTGAATGTGGGGATGTTTATTGATGTGAGTGATTGCAAGTGTGTTTTTCAGGTTTTGAGAGTGAGTGATATCTTATATTAAATAAAATCGCAACCATTCGAAAAGTTTGATATATCTTTATGAACTATTTGGGCAGTACCACACATATTGCCAATAGTGATAATTCTTGTGCTAATGAAAATGTTGACTATCCTTAGATGTTCATTGTGGATTATTTGAGGAAGCAAATGAGCTAATATTTATATACACAAATTCCAATTAATTATAAAGCATACCTAAAGGAATGGCTAAACGAATAGTAATAAGACTGGGAGATATATTCGGGGTGGAATGTGACGATTGCTACAGATATTTTCAATACGTGGCGATGATATGACTATGCTGAACAGTCGTGTTATCAGAGTGTTTAAAGAAAAATATCCACAGGACGAAGTATCTGAATTGGGTAAAGTGGCTCAAGGAGAAATAGATTTCTATGCCCATACATCTATAAAGTTAGGAGTAAAAACGAGCTTGTGGAAAAAGGTTGGCAATGCTCCTGTTGTTGGAGAAATTGATGTGATTTTTCGAAATAGCAAGGATCACGGTGAAAATAAAGTTGCAGTATCTGATCGATGGGAGGTTTGGCGTATTAATGAAGAGTTTAGGTATGTGGGCAAGCTGAAGGGTGAAAATCGAAAAGCTGAAATCGGTTTAGTGAAAGCACCAGCAGACGTTGTTAATCGTATAAGAACAGGTAGATATCATTACTATTATCCTGATTTTGAATAAGCAATAACCATATGTATTTCTTTTTAAACTTTAGAAAATGTGGTGAAAAGAAAGTGTTCTCATATTAATAATGATAATGATTAAAAGATGAGATTAGAAAAGATGTTTCGGGATATGAACAAAGTTATCCCATTCAAAAAAATAGCTCCTATGTTTATATTTATGGGTGCTATTTTTCTATATTCGATAATAATGACAATATATTATGAAACGAAACCAAATAAAAGCTTTTATAAAGCAACGATAATTGGAGAGGTTGATGACATACGTAATGAGGAGCCATATATCTGGTATAAAATAGGTTCAAATTGGTTTGTATTGTTAAATTATCAGATTAAAGACTTATCAATTGGCGACTCAATTTATAAAAGAAATCATAGCTTTATGATTGAGATTTATGATAAAGGTGGAAAAGTAAAATATGAGGACGAAATAAAGGATATAGTGTTTATGATATCAGAGACAGAGCCTTGAATAAGATACGAATAAAGATGAAAATTGAGAATAAAATAATCACTAGTTTGACTTATAATAATATTAAGTCCTATAACTCAATCGTTAACGAAACAACATTATAAATAACTGATATGACTAGAATTCAAAAGTTTTTTGTGGCAGTACTTTCTATTGGAATGTTTCTTGACCCAATAAGCTCGGCAGTAGATCTATTTTGGCAACTATATGATTTGTTTAATATATGTTTGTTATGAAAAAGAATGAGATTTTATTTTCTATAATATTTTTGATTATGGCATTTTACATAATCACCAAAGAGGGTTTCTTATCTCAAATTAGCACTAGAGATATGGTGTTTCACATCACATTAACATTGTTAGCCTTTGCAGTTGCAATTAGTAATATAGTGGACTTGAGAAAGTTGAGGACCAGAGAGTTTAAATACAAAGTTATTCCACTTCTTTGTATTACTTCATCTTTGATTTTTATTGTAGCTACTGTATATAGTATGTTCCTTTTTTAAATTATATGAATGATAATCCAACCCCTCACACCTACTCATAAGCATAAAACAAAAAGAGACTCCCCGCTTTGGAAAGTCTCTTCTGTTATTATTAATAATGGTGGGCTTGAATGTTACAAACCTACGCTGTCGCGATAGAAATCTAATGCTTCGAAGATGAGATCCTTGTTGGCCGTTTGGTTGATTTGTATATCACCAACGTCGGACAAGAGAGTGAAGTTAATTGTTGAGCCAATATTCTTTTTGTCGTGTTGCATTATCTCATACAGCCTGTCGTAGCCGTCGCACGAGATGTTCATTGAGCCATAATTGTGCTGAATGAAGCTTATGGTTTTTTGTACTTTCTCTTTTGGGAAACCACAAATGCGATGGGCCAGATATAGCTCTGCAATTAATCCCCACGCCACGGCATAGCCATGAAGCACGGGGCTGTTGTTTTCTAAAGCAAGGCTTTCGAGTGCATGGCCGATGGTGTGGCCAAGGTTGAGCGCTTTTCGTATGTTGTGCTCGTAGGGGTCTTGCTCCACAATGTTTTCTTTTATGGATACTGAGCGGAAAACGGCATCGTTGAGCCAAGTGTAGTCAATGCTGTTGATGTCAAGTTTCAGCAGCTCTTCCCATTCGTCATTGCTGCTGATGAGCGAGTGCTTGATCATCTCGGCATAGCCCGATAATATGTCTTTGGGATTGAGCGAGGAGAAGAAGTGTGATGAAATTACTACATGTTTGGCAGGATAGAAAGAGCCAATCTCGTTTTTAAATCCTCCAAAGTTGATACCTGTTTTGCCTCCTACTGATGCATCTACTGCTCCCAGCAATGTGGTGGGTATGTTGATATAGTTGATGCCTCTCTTGAAAGTGGCTGATGCAAATCCGCCAATATCTGTAATCATGCCGCCACCAAGATTAATTAGTAGCGACTGTCTGGTGCCTCCATTTTCGGTGAGGTGCTTCCATATGTGCGCCAGATTTTCTAGAGTCTTGTTGTTGTCGTTAGACGGGATTACTATCAGGCTTGCTGTTTTTATTTCTTCTATATTGCTAATGAGTGGCAGGCATAGCTTGATGGTGTGATCATCGGTGAGGATGAATAGCTTGTCGTACTTTATGTTCGACAGGATATTGGAGATGTCGTCTGTTATATTGTTGCTTTTGATTATTGGTTGCATAGTTGTTTATTTTTTCTCTGTTGCTATTGCTTTATATATGTCGTCTTGAATTCTTTCTCTTATATTTAGTGTGTACATGCGATTGGGCGATCGGTCGGGGAATACTCTGTTGGACAGGAATATGTATATTAAGTTATTGTCGGGGTCGGACCAAAATGCGGTGCCCGTGAAGCCTGTGTGCCCATACACTGATATGGGTGTGAGTGGGCTGGTGGGGCTTAGGTTGTTGTTGCGCAAGTCGGGTTTGTCAAATCCCAGTCCGCGTCTGCTTTTGTTGCTGGTGGTTTTGGTGAAGAGGGTCACTGTCTCTTCACTGAGGTATCTGTCTCCGCCATATTCTCCTCCGTTCATCCACATTTGCAATAGTTTGGCTAGATCGTTGGCAGTAGAAAATAGTCCTGCATTGCCCGAGATGCCGCCAAATAGTGCTGCTCCTTCGTCGTGTACATAACCTCTTATTTGTTGCTTTCTGAAGAAGGGGTCATCCTCTGTGGGTGCAATTGCGCTCTCGCTGATGTAGCTAAGTGGCAGAAATGTGGTGGTGTATCCTCCCAACTTGTTGTAGAAGTTGTGGTGCATGTAGCTGTTTAGGTCGGTGTTTGTAATGTTTTCTATCGCCTCTTTGAGTAGCATAAAGTTGAGGCAGCTATATTTATATCGCTTTGCATTGAGGGGTGTGTCTATGATGTCTTGTAGCAGTTTGTCATGCATTTTTTGACTTGCATATATGTCTTTTGCAACTGGCTGATTAAATTCGTCCGAGTGCTTGTCTGAAATTAATGCTGTGTCAAACTTATAGTCTGTTCGCCCCCATGCTCCGGCGTAGTGTGCATGATATATGGCAGATTTTTTGCCAAATAATCTGCCCTGATAGCTGTCGCTGTCAATGGCCGAAGTGTAGTAAGGGATGTAGGGCACTATTCCTGATTCATGAAAGAGTGCCTCCCTCATTGTGATGTTGGCTTTGTTACTGCCTTTTGCTGCGGGTATGTATTTGCCGAAGTTGTCTTGAAGCTTTATCTTTTTCTCGTCGTATAGCTTCATAAAGGCTGGTAGTGTGGCAGCTGTTTTGGTGACTGAGGCAAGATCGTAAACCGTGTTCTCGTCAACTTCACTGCTTTTGCCATATTCTAAATTGCCAAATGCTCTGTCGTATATTACCACTCCGTCTTTTATAATCATAATGTAGCATCCGGGGTAGGCTTTTTGTCTTATTCCTTCGAGTGCTATGTTTTCGATATGATTGAAGCCGGCTGATGAGATGCCAACCTCTTCGGGTAGTGAGTAGTCGAGCCTTATTTTGCTTGTGTTGATTCCTGTTCCTGCGGGGTAGCTGTCTGCCGATACGGGTAGCTTTCCTGAAATGCTTATGCCACCAAATATTGCTTTTGCGGCGCTTATTTGTGCAAACTGGCTATTGTCGTATGACACCACAACTGATGTTGAGGTTTGTGATGCGCTTTTTAGTCTGTCTAATGAGTATGGTGTGTCAAACAACACCAGCACGGACTTGGATGCACTTTTGAGCAATTGTGTCAGGTTGTTGGTGTCGCTCATTTTTGATGCATGTAGCGATACGATGACCATATCGTAGCTCTCTACCTTTTTTATTATCTCGGATAGGTTGTTTGCAGATGCTGCCTGAAAGTGATCTACTTTGGTGTATCTGTTGAGCCATTTCTGAAATGTGGTTTGCGAATTGGAGCCTATTGCCACTGACGCTATTTTGGTTTTGTCCAGATTTCGGATGGGAATAATAGAGTCTTTGTTTTTTATTAGTGTGACCGTGTTGTCATATATCTTGCGTTGCATCCATTCACTTTCGGGCGAGTTGATTTTGCTGCTTAGTGTGGGGATGCTGATGGGCTTGAACTTGTGAACATTGAGGATATACTTGTAGCTAAGAATCTTTCTTACTTTCTCTTCCAGTAGTTTGTCGGATATCACGCCAAGTGTTACGGCTTGCTTCACTTTGTTGAATTCTGACTCTTGATTTATTACGCCAAGAATGATATCATTGCCTGCCAATATTGCTTTGACGCTCATGTCGGGCTGAGTGGATACGCCTTTCATTGCCATTCCGTCGGTAAAGGTTAGCCCGGTGAAGCCCATCTCTTCTTTTAATAACTTATCCACAATGTTGCCAGACAAAGAGGAGGGTAGTCCGTTTGTTTTGAATGCGGGCACATCCAAGTGGCCTATCATCATGCCCGACAATCCCGAGTCGATATATTGTTTGAAGGGTGTTAGCTCTACGCTGTTTAGCCTGTCGCTGTTGTGCTTTATTGTGGGCAGGGTGTGGTGCGAGTCTTCCGACGTGTCTCCATGCCCGGGGAAATGCTTGGCTACTGCCATCACTCCGTTGCTTTCCATCCCTTTGCCAAATGCTATTCCTTGCCATGCTACTGTGCCGGGCTGTTCGCCAAATGATCTTGTGCCTATAACGGGGTTTTTGGGGTTGCTGTGCACATCTACTGATGGGGCAAAGTTGATATGAATGCCCATTTCCTTGCATTGGCGGGCTATTTCTTTGCCGTAAAGTTCTATCGTCTCTTCGTCACTTATTGCTCCTATTACTTGGTTGCGAGGATATTTTGGTGCATCCGTAAGGCGCATTGATAGTCCCCATTCTCCATCTAGTGATACAAATAGTGGTGTTTTGGCAATGCCCTGTAGGTAGTTGGTCATCTCTGCCTGCGAGGCTAGTGTGCCCTTTGAGAATAGTACGCCTCCTACTTTTTGATTGTTGACATATGAGGCGGCTCTGTTGCGCCAGCTGCTACTTGGGTCAACAACGGGCATGAATAGCTGACCTATCTTTTCGTCTAATGTCAGGTTGCTATACACCGAGTCAACCCATTGTTTCATTTGTTGCTTGTCGGTGCTTTTATATAAATTGGTTTCAGTTTGTGCATGGGCTGTGGTAAATGCTATGGATAGCATCAACAGCAATAAAAAATAGTATCTCTTCATTTTAATTTTTCTCAAGCTCTATATCAATTCTTCCTACATATACTCCTCTTCCCTGAGTTTGATAAATAAGGATGTCTTCGTTGTCGGCATTTTTAATAATGTCGGGATCTTTCATATAGGTGTGGCTGTGTCCGCCTATTATGATGTCTATGTTGCGAGAGTTTTCAGCCAGTCTTTTGTCTGCTGTATATCCCAGATGCGACAAGCAAATTACAACGTCGCACTTGTCTTCATTTTTTAGTTTTGTGGCCAGTTCATTTCCTGTTTCCAGTGGATCCATAAAAACCATATTGGTGTAATTTGCAGTGGCTATCAGCCCTTGCGGTTTCACGTTTAGTCCTATAACGCCTATTTTCACTCCATCTTTGACGATGATTAGGTATGGATCGAATCGGTCTTTTAATATTGTTTCCGAGAAATCATAGTTTGAACTGATGATTGGAAATTGTGCCCAGTCAAGAATGTCTTTCAGTCCCTCAAGGCCGTAGTCAAACTCGTGGTTGCCCAATGTGGCGGCATCATACTTTAGCATATTCATAGCCTTTGTTTCTACTTCGCCTCCAAATACGTTGTAGTAGGGGGTTCCCTGCACAAAGTCGCCGGCATCAAATAGCAATACATTTTTGTTTTCGGCTCGCACGCTTTCTATATAGTTTGCTCTTCTTACCACTCCGCCCTTGTTGGGTGCATATTTGTCGGTTTCGGGTAGTGGCTCAATGCGGCTATGAGTGTCGTTGGTGTGCAGTATAACTATCTTTTTTTGTGCAAATGCAGATACGCTTAAAGATAAAAAGAGTGCAATTATTATAGTGATATAATTTTTATTCATGTCGTTTATAGTGTTAGTTTTCAACAATAATTCTTCCATCATTCTTTGATGATAACTTATTTCCCTGCTGTGTTTGTTCTTTCACATATTCAATCATCACGTCGCGCAGGGTGATGCCGGTGTCTTCTACTTCGTCAGCATTCAAAAAAGCATCCATTCCGTTGTTGCCGTCGGCAAGGTAGTCTAGAGTTGCTATATTATATACTTTGTTTTTGTCTATTTTCTTTCCGTCGATGGTGACGCTCTTTACTTTCTTGTTGTTTATCACCAGCTTTACGTTTGATGAAATGCCCGAGCCTCCCATTCTGGCGTAGGCATCAAATATTTTGTTGAGCTCATCGCCCTTTAGCTTTATAAATGCAACGGTGTTGTCGAACGAATATATTTCATACAGGTTACCAAGCGTTACGCTTCCTTGGGGCATTGTGGCTCTATGTCCGTGAACGTTCATAACGGCCAAGTCGGCACCCGTTGGCAGGTGTTTGTCTCCGTATGCCTTCATCACATCGGATGTGAAATTGGTTAACGGGCTTTCGGGGTATCCATAGGCCATAAAATTGTTAGACTCGCCAATGACTTCATTCATTTGTTTGTCTAGTATTTCTTTGTGATGGTTAACCAGCTCCTCAAGCTCCGTATTGTTGCCATGGTTAGTGTCAAAGCTTTCATTTATTTCAATGATTTTGGCATTCATGCTCACTATCTGATATCTTTGTGGCTTGCAACTGATAAGAGAAAGTGACGTTGCGACAAGAAGAATTGAAAATTTATTCATTATGTAAACTAAGAGTTATTAAGTGATTATATTTTGTCAAAAGTACATTTTTTTTGTCATTTGTGCAATCTGTAAATCATATTTCGGAATTAGGTTACATAAAATAAAGATGTTACGAAAATTATTCGTACATTTGCACCCGCTTTACGTAATCTCTGTCGATAGGTTTTCGATATATTGCGTTTTCAAACAGTTGATAATTAACAAAAAGCTTTAAAACAATGGATTTTATTAAAATTGCAGAGCAGTCTTTTGCTCAAGAAAAAAAAGAACTGCCAAAATTCAAAAGTGGTGACACCATCACCGTAGCCTACCGTATTGTAGAGGGTACAAAAGAGCGTATCCAGCTATATCGTGGTGATGTTATCCGCATTTCGGGTGAAGGCGACAACAAGCGTTTTACAGTTCGTAAAATGTCAGACAACATTGGTGTTGAGCGTATCTTCCCAATGAACTCACCTTTTATTGATAGCATTACTGTAAACAGTGAAGGTAAAGTTCGCAGAACTAAACTTTATTACCTACGTAAACTACGTGGTAAAGCTGCTCGTATTAAGAAAAAATCATTTTAATCATTTGAATATAAATGATACTGGAACGCTCCGAATTATCGGGGCGTTTTTTGTATTTTTGTATCTCGTGTATTTTTAAATTTATTCATATAGATGTATCACAAAACGCAGGCTGTTGTTTTAAGTGTAAACAAGTATAGCGATAAGTATTCGATAGCTCACCTCTTCACGCGTGAGTTTGGCCGAGTATCTTATATTCTGCCGCGTACCTCGGGCAAGAAGGCGAAGGTTAATCCCTTGCTATTCTCTCCTTTGGCAATATTGAATATTGAGGCAGAGCATAAGCCAAAGCGTGAGATACAGAGACTAAAAGAGACGCAGCGCGCCGTGCTGATGTATGACCTGGGAACTAATATGACAAAGATATCAATTGCATTTTTCTTGTCCGAGTTTCTAACGAAGGTGGTGCGCGAAACGGATGATTCTGTTTTGCTGTTTGAGTATCTTAAAAACAGTATTCAGGTTTTGGAAGAATCTGATAATGGATTGGCTAACTTTCATCTTACATTTCTTTTTGGTTTGACACGCTTCTTGGGTATCAATCCAAACCTGGAAGAGTATGAAGATGGATGCTTCTTTGATATGATATATGGCGAGTTTACGCGTAGTGCACCCTTGCATCAGCAATTTCTGAAGGGGGAGGAGTGTTTGTTTTTGCACAAATTATCTCGCATAAACTACACCAACATGCACTTGTTTAAGCTATCAAAGTACAACAGAAATATAATTGTGGATAGAATGCTTGCCTATTATAAGGTGCATGTTCATGATTTTCCAGCTTTGAAATCTCTGGATATTCTATCAGAGCTATTTTGATAGATTGAAAGCCTGAAATATAATAATCCTTCCTTTGGTTTTAATTTCAAATGTGTTAGAGTCTGATACGTTGAGGGTTCCTTGCCACCAGTTTGTGAGTACTCTGTTGTCTATTTGGTATTTTAATCCCTTGCTAGAAATGGGTTTGTGGTCTATAGCAAATATTGAAACCTTTTCGCCGGGATAGCTCTCAAAGGATGTATCCTCTTTTATTGGGGTGAATATTCCCCAGTTTGTAACCATCTTTACATTTATATCTAGTACATATTCGGCAAGTAGTGATATGTTGCCAATGGTGTGATCTTCGCGAAGTCCCGTTCCTCCTACTATAGTAATATCTTTTACTCCCCGTTCGATACAAAATTTTACGGCCTTTGTCAGGTCGTTGTTCTCTTGCTCGGTTACGTGATGTAGTATGTCAGCATACTTTGTTTTGTTCTCTTCGGATATGGAGTCGAGGTCTCCCACAATTGCGTTGGGTATTTTTCCACTATCTATAAAATTGTTGGCAGCGCCGTCACAGCAAACTATATATGAGGCCTGATCTATGATGGCAAGTGGGGTGGGATGGTGTGGGTATCTGCCATTTGCCACAATAACTGTAGATGGCTGATTGTTGTATGTTATTGTATTCATTATTTTATCAGAGTTTGACTACAAAGATAACTTACCGATCTGATAATAAAAAATGGAGCCGTCTCAAATATACATCGAGACAGCTCCATCAACAATTGAAATTACTTATTTATTCTATTTATTATTTTTCTTGATTGTAAGTTTATATACAAATAGGAATAAAGTAACGGTTCCTACAGCAAATACGGTGTCGCCAATAACGCGAGCCCATTTGAATGCATTAACAACGGGTAGTTGCATAAACTCTGCAGAACGTGCATACCACATGCCGTGGTTCACACTTGCTACGGTTTGCATCATTCCCACAGGAAGTAAGCTTAGGAATACCATTGCCAATAGTCCAATATTTAATGACCAGAATGTAAACTTAATAAGCTTGTCGTTCCATTTTTGTTTGCGATACATGCTGCGTAGAACAAATAACATCAATCCTATACCCAACATTCCGTAAACTCCAAACAATGCTGCGTGTCCGTGCAGAGGTGTGGTGTTTAGTCCTTGCATGTAGTAAAGTGCAATTGGTGGGTTGATTACGAATCCAAAGATACCTGCTCCCAGGAAGTTCCAGAATGCTACTGATATCATAAAGTATATTGGCCATTTGTAGTCTTCAAGCCATGCTGTGGCCTTGCTTAGTCTGTAGTTTTGGAATGCTTCGAATCCGATAAGAACTAATGGCACAACTTCTAGAGCACTAAATGTTGCTCCAAGAGCCATCACACCAATAGGAGTTCCACTAAAATACAAGTGGTGAAAAGTACCCAAGATACCACCTGCTAGGAAGATAATGGTAGCAAACAATACGTTGGTAGTTGCTGATTTAATTCTCAACAGTCCCATACGTGTAAACAAGAATGCTGAAACCACAGTAGCAAACACTTCAAAGAAGCCTTCTACCCATAGGTGAACAACCCACCATCTCCAGTATTCTGCTACTGCAAGGTTGGTTTGTCTTCCCCACATCAATCCTGCCGCATAAAATAATGCAATAGAGAAACAAGAAATTAGGAATAGAACAAGCAAGCTCTTTTCTTGTGTTCCTTTTTTGATGATAGGCATGATAGGTCTCACCATTAATGCAAGCCATAAGAACAAGCCCACGGTAAGAAGTATTTGCCAGAATCTACCTAAGTCCACATATTCATAACCTTGGTGTCCGAAGTAGAAGTTTTCTACCAAGCCAAGTTTTTGCATTACGCCAAACCATTGTCCGATTAGTGAACCACCAACCACTACAAGAAGTGCTATAAACAATACATTAACACCAAGTTTTTGAAATTTGGGGTCTTTGCCACTCAAGGATGGCCCAATATATAATCCGGTGGCAAGCCATGCTGTAGCAATCCAGAAGATAGCAATCTGAACGTGCCATGTACGTGATATAGAGTATGGCATGAAGCTGGCAATATCAATGCCGTAAAGTCCGTCACCTTCCACACCGTAGTGAGCGGTAACAATACCCAGCATCACTTGTGCCAATATCAATAGATTTACTATCCAGAAATACTTTTTGGTAGCCCTCATTGATGGGGTTATCTTCTGATTCATTAGCGGGTCGTCCACTGGTTTCAGAGGCTCTTCCTCTTTAGTGCGGATATGTACCCAAAGCAGAATACCAATACCAACTAAAAGCATGATAATACTAAATCCTGTCCAGATTACCAGACTGCCTGTTGGTACGTTTCCAATCTGATTGTCATTTGGCCAGTTGTGTGTGTATGTCAAATCTGAGTTTGGACGCTCTGTAACACAAGCCCATGAAGACCAGAAAAAGAACATTGCCATTTTGTCCATTCTGTCAGTATCTTTAATACTGTTTTTTGGAATAGCATAGTCGCCACGCAATTTGTCTAACTCGGGATTGTCCATGAAAAGACCACTATAGTAGTCCTTCAGGTGAAGAAATACCTCATATCTCTCATCAGCGATAGTAAGATTCTTTGTTGAAGGATCATAGGTATTCTTTCTCAAAAAGTTTTGTAAACGCTTTTCTAAAGAAGCTTTTTCTTCATCACTTTGTGATTCAAAATCTCCACCTGCCCATTTGTTCAATAGATATTGAGCTTCGCGGTGTAGGTAGTCGGCGTTCCAGTCGGGTGCCACATACGCACCGTGACCCCATATTGAGCCCACTTGTTGCCCACCAATACTTTGCCAGATGTTCATCCCGTCGTTGATATCCTGTCCGCTAAACAGAACTTGTCCCGACTCACTGACTACCTTCTCGGGTACGGGTGGTTTCGTTTGATAAATTTGATTACCGTAGTAAAGTAATACGGCAAATGATAAGCCCACAACTAATGCTAGGGCTACCCATAATTTTTTTTGAGTCATAAATAATTTTTTTACTGATTGATGATTAAATGTTGTCTATACTATGTGATAAAATATTACCAATTGTATTCGGACAATTGCATCCTTTATATATTTATAATAATAGCTATTATAATATTGATGTTTAGGGTGCTATCCTACTCAAAGAATACTTTTAAACTGTTAATTAATGATTTATATATTTGCTGTGACTTGTTTGGTGAACAAAATCATGGTGCAAATGTATATTTTATTTAATAATAAACAAAGAAAATGACAAAATATTTCAGACCGATGTGTCTTTTAATCTTCGAAAGGTTAGATAGGCAACAAATAGGCTGAGATAATATGGCATCCCAGTCCAAGTAAAACAAATATATGAAATACGGCATGAATAAATTCTTTCTTTGCCGTTGCGTATATCACAGCTCCTATGATATAGAAAATACCACCAGCTACAAGCCAAAATATAACATCCATGCTGTCGCTAATTCTTGCCGACTCCATAAGTGGTCTGAAAGCTATGAATACAACCAGACCCATCAGCACGTATGAAGTTGTTTTTAGATGACTGTTTCTTTTTAGCTCTTTGAAGCTAACAGTAATTCCCACTATAGCTATCAGCCACACCAGGGATAGAACAATGACACTCCACAATACATTATCGCGAAGGAGTATGAATGTGAAGGGGGAGTAGCTTGCAGCAATTAGCAAATATATACTGGCGTGGTCAAAATGTCTAAGTTGAGATTTTATCTTTGGGTTTTTCACAAAATGGTATATGGTGGATGCCAACATACATGCAATCATGCCAACTCCAAATATTGAATATGCAACGATTGCCAAGCCATCATTAGCCAGCCAGGCTTTGTTTATTAATATATAAGAGGCTACGATTGCCATTGCAACACCAATTGCATGGGTGATATAATTGGCCTTCTCTTCACGATTGGTATAGAAAGTTGTATTTGACATAAGTTATGCTTGTATTTTTTTGTCGAGATGCTCATCACTGATACATTTAAGAACAGTTTGATATATTATTTGTTCAAGATGTG
>CAZSKF010000065.1:0-13171 GCA_964607405.1 uncultured Proteiniphilum sp.
ACAAAAACACGTTTGCCCTTAAGATATGCTGTTTTGGGGTTGTCGGGGTGAATACACATTGCAGTGTCTCCCATTATTGTTTCGGGGCGAGTTGTTGCCACAACAGCGTAAACTCCTTCTTCTCCCTCAACCGGATATTTCAAATAAAACAATTTACCGTTAACCTCTTTATGCTCTACCTCTTCATCTGAAAGAGCGGTTAGTGCCTGAGGGTCCCAGTTGATCATACGAACGCCACGGTAGATAAGTCCCTTTTCATAAAGGTCTATAAACACCTTTAAAACACTTTCTGAACGCAATTCGTCCATAGTAAATACAGTTCTGTCCCAATCGCATGAAGCACCTAACTTTTTAAGCTGCTCAAGAATTAGCCCACCATGTTTGTGAGTCCACTCCCATGCATGACCTAAGAATTCTTCTCTGGTAAGATCTAGTTTATTAATACCCTCAGAGGCCAGCTTCTCCACAACTTTTGCTTCCGTTGCAATAGAGGCATGGTCGGTACCTGGCACCCAGCATGCATTTTTGCCTTGCATACGCGCTCTGCGAACAAGAATATCCTGAATAGTATTATTAAGCATATGACCCATATGCAAAATCCCTGTCACGTTAGGTGGTGGAATTACAATTGTATATGGCTCACGATCATCTGGCTCTGAATGGAAAAAATTATTATCCATCCAGTATTTATACCACTTATTTTCTACCTCTATCGGGTTATATTTACTTGAAATTTCCATTGTCATTTTATTTAAAGTGCAAAAATACAAAAAATCTTTCTCAAAAGATTAGTAATGACTATAGTTAAAGCATATTACACTCTATATTGAGGTTAATTTCAATCCATTCGCTCACTCTAATCATACCCATCAGGGCTGTGGGTGGCTCTAAGTCGAAATCTCTAATACTTATTCGTTTTTTGCCGCCGGTTGATAATTTGTCACCATTAATACTTGCAACAATGGGAAAGCGATACTCTCTTTGCACATTACTAATTGTGACATTTAGCAAAACATCACCTTCATAGACATTATCACTATTTTTTGTGAACTCAAAATATCCAACCTCTAGCATCATTTCAGGATACTGATCAGCATTAACCAATTTATAAAAGTCACGTTGTGCCATTTTATTTTCCGACTTAAAGTTTTTTATGGTAAGCGGTAACACATGGCTGCTTAAAAGTAGTTTATTTTTCTCCAGCGTAGCTTCCACACTAATAGGCTCAGAAGTTATTTCACTACCACTCTGCTTAATATCAAATGAGAAAAGATTTGTGAACACCACTATTGATATTTCACTTTCGGGTAGTAGTGAGACCATTACTTTCTCAATCTTGTCGGACTTCCCACTAATAAATTGAATAGAAGAAAAGCATAAGAATATAAATAAAAATATTTTCTTCATCATATATGTGCAAAAAAAATGATGCCCATCTTCACTGCATAGAGTTTAGAATAGGCATCACTATATAAAACATTCTTGTTATCTTTTAGAAACCTACCACAGCCTGAACAACAAGGCCATTGAACTTACCATCACTGTTAATATGATTGTATTTAAACCCGTTATATGTTTGGTTTACATATTCAACCTTTGTCATCACATTCTTTGTAATGAACCAACCTGCACTGAAAGCCAATCTATCGATATTAATATCGTACATACCTTTTTGAGATGCTTCAAAAGCAGGCAAATTGCCACTTGCATCAACAGCAGGAAGATCATTTGCCAAATACATTTGAGAATTAGCACGGTTGTATTTTGCACCTACCCAGAAGTTTTCGTTCTTTCCAAATCTATATACCAAATCAGTTGCAATTTGTGAGGCATTTCTTGAGCCTGTACTTTCAAGTCTAGATCTTCCGGACAGAGACTCCAGTGTTGTGAACCATTCTAGCCCATTATACTTCACAAATAGGTTACCCATAAGACCTGTAATTTTATCTGTAAATCCTGGTGTAAAACGACCATTTGTGAAGTTTGAAGTTCCGGGAGTGGCATAGTGCATTACCCCAAAATAATTTGAACCGGTACGATCTCCTGACAATAATGTATTGTCGGCTGCTCCGGGGTTGTGATAAACAGATCCTGTGGCTCTAACTCTTAGCTGAGAATTCAATTGACTGTCATAACCAAGTTTTGCAATAATGGTTGGGTTATTTTTCCCTTTAGAGATTAATGTTGACTTATCATTTGGATCTGCATACGTTGGATCTAAATCAACTACATTGCCCTTTAGCAATCCGTTTGTAACTGACAAAACACCAACAAATCCATTCTTCTGAATATCAGCCTCAACACCTATCTCCGTTGCAAATGCATCAATGATGTTGTTTTCTACAAAAGGGTTATATATAGCATTACCGCCATCTGTCCTTCTGAAGTGAGCGTCACCATAGTTTACCTCCATTTGACCTACTTTCAAAGTGGTATATTCCATTATATTGTTAAGGAAGTCAACATCTAAGAACGGAATCTTATCAAACTGCATGTACCCACCTTTAACCCAAGTCTCATTATGGTGACGAGAAGCAAGATACAGTTCCATCTTCAGGGCAACACCATCAGCAAGATGTGTGTTGATAACTAAGTTTGCTGCGGCAAGATTGAATCCGGGTCTTATTGGTATTAACCTATTCACATCAACTCCATCAGGATTTATGATAGAAATGGCCTTGTTGCTATGACTTAAAGCCTGGAAGCCTTGAGTGAAACCACCACCAAAGTTCACCTTCACACCATTAAACTCAACCTTTGTATCCTCTTTGGGAGTTTCAAAAACATTGATACCTGTCTTGTCTGTTGCTCTAAATTGTGCAAATAGCGACGATCCGGCTATAGCCACAAGTGCCAGAGTTGTAAAAATCTTTTTCATCTGTAATTTTTAAAATATTTGTGTATTTTGTTTCTTTGTTCGTTTCTTATCTTAATGATAATTGCTCGTCAATAAATGTTGCCTGGTAATTTAAAGTGATTTCATCACCCACTTTCATCACACCAAGCATAGCAGTGGGTGCTTTCATATTGAACGTTGACATTTTGATTGGGAGTGATCCGGTGAAGACGTAATTACCTTCAGAATTATTCACTCCTTTAGCGTTTAGAGTCACAGGACGAGTCTCCCCCGCCATTGTGAGATTACCATTAATAACAATGTCAATATTATTACCATCAACTTTTATTGATGAAACCTTTGTCATATTAAATGAAATATTGGGGTTCTTTTTAGAGTTGAAAGCCTCATATGTCTTTTTATCCATAGCTTTTTCTTTCCCCTTGATAGATTCGACCGGGATATTAACAGTCAATTCAGAGAACTCATTATTGCCTTTATAAACAATTTTACCTGATGCATCTGTAACCTTACATTCAAAATCATGAACATTGGTGGTTCCTGCTATTGTCATTTTCAGGCTCTTTTTATCTAATGTTAGAACCTGTGCGCCAGCTGTTGAAATCAGCGAAAGCATAAAAAAGGCCATAAAGGCATACTTAAGATTTGTAATCCTTTTCATTTTTGTGATTTTTAAAATGTTAAACTATCTATGTTCTAATGTAAACTGTTGAAAGATTCCCCACATCTGAATGCTACTATTATTGTAGCATTCAAAGTGGAAAAAAAATTAGATGTAAAAATCTAATTAAAATACTGCCTATGATACAGTCGCAATTATCCTCACGAAGTATATCCTATGGCATTACAAGCTGTGATTATAAAAACTAATTATTGCAATTCATTCTTTTACCCTGAACGATTTGCGCTAAATTTTTCTTTTTTAAAATTTGCATAACTTCAAATCTAAACTCATTCCAATAGCTATTAGCTCGACATCCGCTTAGAGACTTATCACAAAAGGAGCTGTTGACCACACACTCAACGACATCGATAGGATCAAATGCCGAGTATATATCCAACATTGTAATCTCGGAAGCATCCCTAGTTAGAATATATCCACTTCCTCTACCCTCTTTATTCTCTATTAAACCTGCACGCTTAAGTGATGATATTATAGAGTCTAAATACTTGAGTGATATACCCTGATTTTCAGCTATTTCCCTTTGCAAAACACCATTGTTATGCTCTGCACTACTGATTTCTATCATAGAGCGTAATCCATAACGTATTTTAGTGTTTATATTCATATCAAGTTCTTTTGAATAAATTTAAATTAAAGAAATATTTCCGCAAATATATATAGAAATAATCAATCCTACCTAAATAATAGCATTGAATATTTGTAAAATATTTAATTTATTTTTCGAACGGAGACTCACTACACTTATTCTCAGACAATTAATCAAAAAGTTGTTTTTGTGTTAGATTTGGCAGATTACATCAGGATTACAGAAATAACAAATTATTTGATGTGTCTTTTTTTATTTTTAAAAAATGAAAAAATGTAATGTTAAAACATTTTTATTCAATAACAAATGATATTGAACTTGTATTACCCTTATCATCTACAACTGTAACTATATGTTTCCCGGACTCAGGCAATATTTTTACCTGGTGAATATCTGTTGTTTCACCTATATATTCAGAGTCAAGGTGCCAAAATAGTTTTGCAGAGGAGTTACGGTGCGCAATCTCTATGACTATGCCTCCATAAGAACCATCAATCTGCTTACTCTTCTTAATTATTGAATTGGGGTGTGGATACATAAATTGCATAACATTACCCTGTGATTCGCTAGTACAAAGAGGCGAATAAGGAGGTAGCGATTTATATTGCGGATGATGTTGCTTATAATACTGCTCCCATGAAGGAGGCAACACGAACCATTCGCTTGATTTAATCCCCATATCACCTGCACATTGTTCAAATACCTGAAATTTGTCATCGAGTGAAACATGAACCAATTGATGATAATTGCAAACACTGGCAGAAGGGCCTTTAAATGGAACTAATATTGTGTCAACAGAAGACTCAGGACAAAACATTCCTTTGAGGTTGCCACTTTCCTTACAAATCGCAACCTCTGTAAGATTACTATAAGGAATATCAAACCATTTGGAAGCCGGTAGTATATTGAATAAGTCAAACATAACGTTAGCAGACGTTCGTGCTCCGGTCAATCCAGGTCTGCCCTCTCCGCTTGCATTACCTGTCCATACGGCAACAAGATAATTTTGTGTTAAGCCAATAGCCCACGCGTCTCTGAAGCCATAACTTGTACCTGTTTTCCATGCTACTCTGCGAATAGACGGCACGCTATTAATATCTATCTCCTCAGGTCGATTGACATTAGCAAGTGCTTGAAGCGTAATCCAGGCTGCACCTGCATCGAGCCCATAATTATATTTAGGCTTAGAACTTATGCCATCTTTTATAATTTTAAACTCGCTACCTAGCAAATCCTTATCAGAGCCCTCTGAAACAGCATGAGCCAAATCTGCATAAGCACGGGACACATCTACAAGAGTTGCCTCTGCGCCTCCCAAAATCATTGACAATCCATAATCTTTAGGAGAGCGATTGATTGTACTAAGACCTATATCCTGCAAATAGCTATGGAACTTTTCAATTCCATATTTGCGAAGCATCATCACAAATGGGATGTTGAGCGAACGTGCTAAAGCCTCATCTGCATGCACTGCGCCATCATAATTGAGACTGAAATTCTTTGGTGCAAAGCCATTGATATTAATTGGCACATCGGGAACAAGTTCTCTTGGCAACAAAACTCCTTCCTGAAGCATTGCACAGTATAAAAAGGGTTTTAGGATACTACCCGTACTACGCTTGGACTGAACAATATCAACCTGTACTCCATGTGCATTGGATGCGAAGTTGACATTACCATTATATGAAATAATATCATTGGTTTTTAGGTCAACTATTATTGATGCAATATTATTAACGCCATTCTGTGAAAACTCATAGCTCCATCTGTTTAAAATATCTTCTGATTGAATTTGAAGATACTTATCAATTGTAGAGTTTATATAATTGCCCGGATTGTTGATATACAACTGCGTAACTAAATGAGGAGCAATCTGTGGCAATGGGTTTGGATGCTCGGGCAATGGTTCTGCAATAGCCAGCTCATAACTATGTTCATCAATTATACTCTTTTTGTATAGGCGGAGTAAAAGATTGTTTCGCTTATCGATCAACTGACCACGATTGCGTCCAAAGTGCATCATGGCCGGCGAATTTGGCAATACTGCCAACGTTGCTGCTTCTGCCCAGGATAAGGACTCTGCATCATGACCAAAATATCTCCATGACGCTGCATCAATACCTACCACGTTGCCACCCATAGGGGCATGAGATGCATATAATGCTATTATATCCTCTTTAGTATGCGTAAGCTCAAGACGGGTAGCCAGCACTGCTTCAACAGCCTTTTCAAAGTATGTACGCTTGTTGTGTCGTGCAAGTCTTATTGTTTGCATGGTTATGGTGCTGCCACCACTCACTACTGCTCTGCTATTAATATTCTGAACCATTGCACGACCAATAGAAAAAATATTGACACCTGGATGATAGTAAAACCACTTATCTTCAAACTCAATAAGGCAAACTTTATACTTTTCATGCACCGAGTCAGTCGGCGGAAATCGCCATTGTCCATCCTTTGCAATGCGGGCACCCAACAGTTCCCCGTTTCGGTCAACCACCACAGTGCTGTATGGAGTAACAAACAAAGGTGATGGAAGTGCCAGCAAATACCAAATAATAGCAACAAGCAAAGCTGCTATAAGCACTTTAACCGATGTTCGTAATTGTACAAACCAACCTAATATTTTATTAAAGAGCCTCATTATTAATTATTCAACCACTTCTACCCACATTCCAACATTGCGAGCCTGTTCGTTAGGTGCATACATTGCCTGACAAGCAACCGGAGGTAAATAAAACTCACCCTTGTAAGAAGCCTGTAGCCTAACTCTAAATGATTTTGACTCCTCTGCTCCTAAATTAAAGTATGTCAATACACGGTCGTCTCTAATATCTTGATAATTATAATTAGCTTGAGATACAGTATGAGCCCCTTCCAATACACGTTCATTAAGAATCTCCCAACCAGAAGGGAATACCTGAGTTAAGGCCAAATCAGTAAACGATTGCTCAGCTCCATTTCTGACAGTAACCACTGCAGTAAATTCCTGTCCCTGTGGTAACGATTTAATATTGAGAACCCTATTGTCAGCAGAAATATACTTAACACCTATATCAAACGAACCATTCATTGGTTCATTATTTTTATCATCTCTAGGCTGTATCAGCATTGATAATCGCGTATAAATCTTGCCACTACCTTTATTACTTATATCTACTATTAATGACTCAGAAGGCTCTACTCCTACCTGATATTGACTCTTTGGCGTATTTATAGGCTTCATTTCTTTACCATTTAAATTCCAGTCAATATCGATAACCCCTTCTCCCATCTCTTTATATAGCTTTGCCATAGCAATGAGACCATAAGCAGCAGTTTGTGTTGTCACATACTCTGAAGACAGCGACTCAGCTATTGTCGGAGCCAGAGCAAGAGCTCTGTCTATTTTATTTAAAAGCAAATAAGTCTCCATAATCATTGCTTTATCCCTTGTGACTGATCCATACGAATCATTATTAAAACTATAATCTTCTACCACATCATCAATATTAAACACAAGAGCATTTGCAATATCTGGTTTTCCGGCAATAACATAAGTTGCAGCCAACCTCCAGCGTGACTGAATTGATAGTTCTTTTATCTCTTTCAGCCTATTCATAGCACCTAGCTCAGTATTTCCACTTAAAGCAAGTGTGTATAACCTGTAGGATTGTTGCAAATCGAGCATTGATATTGAATAATAACCTTGACTGGGATTAGATAGTGTCCAATTCTGTGCTTTATTCTTTTGAAACTGCACCCATCTTGAGATAATACTTTCAGGAACACTATATCCCCTGTTTTTTGCTTCGATAAGAAAGTGCCCGGCATATGTTGTAACCCAATCTGATGAATAGTTATCACCACTCCAATAGGAGAACCCTCCATCTGAAATCTGGCGACCGGATATTATCTGTATAATTTCGTTAACTTTATTATTAATATCCCTTTTGCCAGTATCATCCAATGACTCAAATACATCAGCATACAATAATGGGAATCCTCGAGAAACTATCTGCTCAGTGCAGCTATGTGGATAATACAGAAGGAAGTTAATATTCTTGCTATAGCTCACACTTGGCAATCTAGACAGCTCGAGGGTAGCCCAATCCCCAAGATTAGCCCTATCTGCATCAATCTTTAAAGACCTAGATGATGATGAGTCTATTATCTTAGAATCTGTAACTACCACAGGTGGCATTGGATTTCTCACCTCTATATCAATGATCTCCGTGAATGACGAGCCATTGGCCGATGATTTTATTTCTATCTGTTCTACTCCTGTCTTATTGTCAGACTTAAACTTAAAATAGACTACCTGATCTCCTGATCTTGTGAAAGATATGCTCTTTGAAGTCTCACCTATCGGCTTTAACAAGCCACCAGACTTGACGCTAATACTAACATTCTTGACATTCCCATCCAAAGCAAATACATTGACAGGAAGCCACACTTCTTCTCCAGGCCCAAGCACTCTGGGAAGAGTGGATAATGTCATTAGACTACTTTTCACTTCAGTTGTCTTCTCGCTACTACCATATGCGCCATCTCCTCCGGCAATTAACATAGTTCTTACCGAGCCAACATATTGGGGTAATGTAATATTATGATTCTTGACCTCTCCTGACTTAATAGTAAAAGGTCCCATAAACTTAACAATCGATTTAAATCTATTTACATTATCTCTCGATGCCTTTAATGCCTCATCACCACCAATACTTAAGATTGAGGCAAACCGTCCACTATTGGCACCTATTACCCTGTTGAATAAATCCCAAGATCTTACGCCAAGAGACTCACGAGAGTAAAACTCATCCCAGGCATTGGGTGTTTTAAATGCAGTCAAATCCAGCAACCCATCATCTACAATGGCAATGGTGTATGTCATAGGTTTTTTGTCTTTCTCGCTAACAGAAATAGTGAATTCTTTTTCAGGGGATAATACATCAGGCATTTTAATAATAGGTGTCAACCTACTCTCTTTATTTTCAACGCTGATATTCTTCACTCCATACATTCGTATCGGCAAATCATTGTCAGTCTGATTGTGGGGTTGAAGCATTGTAACAAACACATAAAAGTTAGGAGCCATATCCTTTGTTATATCAACAACATATTTCACATCTTCATTACCGGATATCTTCACCCATTCTTTTTTAATTACCCCGGTGTTATTCTCTAAAGTAATTAGTGCATTACCATTTGCACTGCCGGGAATAGAGACAATTGCTTTTTCACCAACCTGATATGATGACTTATCAGAGGTAAAAGTAAGCATGGACGGATTATTTGGGTCCGTCTTCATTGAGCGCCCTCTCCAAGATGGCCAATCAACATAAAATACAACTCCGGAAGTGTGACCGCCATTATTATCTTTAACCAAAATGAGATATCTTCCCCAATCAGGATAGTCAACCTGAAAGTTCACTTTACCTTTTCCATTGGTTACATGAACAGCTCCGGATGATACTATATTTGCAGAACTACTGTTAACATATGATGCTAAATCTCTATTAGAGCTATCCCACCACCAACTCCATCCTAGTTTATAAATCTTGAATGAAGCATCACCTGAGGTAGGTTGACCTCGCAGGTTAAGCATTGTGACATCAAAAGAAATTGGGCTATCTGTCTCTAAAACTTCATTATTAGAAGAAGATGAAGATTTAATGCCTACATAGCGACTATAAGGGGAATAATAAAGTGTTTGAGAATAAAAACTCATATCACCTCCGGGTTCATAGACACGAGATAGGACATTGCCTCTCAACATCCCCGGTGCATTCTCGGCTACAGGAATCTTAGCATTTACGCCAACTGTACCTAATGAATTGAGAGAACCTTTAAATATTTCGGACCTACTCCTTTCAAAAGACAGCAATGGGTTATTAAAAGAATATCCAATATATCCTTTAAAAGGATTATCAGACTTATAAAGACTAAGCTCTATTTCTGCTTTTAAGTTTGAAGCAGGAGAACCATGTAGCCATTGTGAGGATAGTGTGCCGGATATCACTCCCCTGCTGGCATCGATAATAGTATCCGTATCAAAACGAACTTTAAGTCGGTTTGGCTTTATTGTTTCTATGCGTAATTGCTTATAGAACGTGGCACCACCAACTTTTATCCTAGCCTGCCATACACCTGTTTCAACATTAGGCTCTGTATCAATTATGAATGTATAAAAACCATTCACACCTTCTATCTTTACTTGTTTTTGATAAAATTGACCTTTTGGAGTATAAACTTCTAGTGTAACTGGATGATCTTTTGGCAGTTTATTATCTTTATCCTCCAATATAAAGGACACATATATAGAATCACCCGGTCGCCATACTCCTCTTTCAGTATAGGTATATCCCTTCAATCTCTTTTGGACCTCCTTCCCAGACACGTCAAAGCTGCTGAGAGAAAGAGATGACTCAATAGCAACTTCAAGATATCCAAGTTCTTTGCCATACCGTGCCACCACCACATATGGTGCGCTTCCATTATATTCAATATTGGCAAAACCATTTGAATCTGTTTTACCTGAGCCTATTGATTGCATTTGGTAATTGTAAATAGTAACATCCGATCCTGATATTGGCTTTGCAGACAAGATATCTGTAACTACAACCATCATATTATTATCTAGCGATGACTTAGCAATAATACCTACATTTGAAGACAGCACTAATGCTTCTGATATTTTATCAGACCCAATGTAATATGAAGGAGTGCAAGGGTTATTTCTATCCTCCCATTTATATCTACTCCAATCGAATGATTCATAATAGTAAGGGCTGGTTGTGTCCCACAGTTCTTTATCTTCGTCAGAAAGATCTACATCTGAAAATCGGCGCATAGAAATATTCTCAGGAATAACTGCTGACCTGCCATCACAACTATAAAGTGAATATTCCTGCTTCATAGACATTTGAACAACATACAATGAGCCGGGATCTTCCCTAAACATTTCAGCAAGATCGATGGAGAAGTTATTCCAATTAGCAAGGTCAAGGCTTTTATCTGTATCTAATCTTAATTGTTGTTTTTTTATTAATCGCCCAAAGCGTCGCACCTCTCCACTGTTATAATCATTATTGAACGACTTGGATTGAAGATAATGAAGTATATTATTCTGATAAACTTTTATCACCTTGATGTCAACAGCCCATAGATTAACAGCACTGAATGATAAAAACAGCTCTTCCGAATTTGGCAATATATTACCTCCATTATCTATCTTAATTTGCGGCTTGGAAGTCTGAGCCTGCAGCTGGAAGTTATAATCTTGACCAAGGTACAGACCCGCATAGTTTTTAAGCCCTTTGTTGATATTCAAGTTGAAAGAACCTAAAGGAAAAGATTCAGGATATATTTTCAAAACATTTTTATCAATCCTATATGTATAGTTCTTAATATTCGACAGAGAAAACAGACCTGCTATATCCTGAGATGTAGAAATAGGATCACTAAAGTTTACGCATATATACTGCTCAGCTTTATCATAAATACTGACATTATTGACAAGGTAAAAGTCTTTTGATAGCGCAGGTATATTAACTTCATGTTCATACTTAGATTTTGAGCCTATTGCTTTTCCATCAAAAATAATATAATAAGTATTATCCTTATCATTTCTGAGAAGACTGTCAACCGACACCTTGTATTGAAAAGAATTGACAGAAGCAACATTTACAACGGGTTGTTTTAAGCCTTTCACATTAATCATTCGTTTTACATCTTCGACTTCCACAGGATTAGAAAAGCTAATTAGTCCAGAAACGCTATTCCATTCCAATTCATTTATCCCCTGTGGAGAATATTCATTCATGTCAACAGTGAAACTTTGCCCATTAACATGAACGTTGAAATTAAATGAATTAAATTTCTTTTCAACGTCAAGAATCTTTCCTAATCCAAACCGAATATTATACTTTTCCCCAGGTTTTAATTCACCCGGCTCCGGCACAAACCTGATTGTATGGTTATCTAACCAGAATGCACTCCCCTTAACTGAGGGAGAAAATGAAAACAGCTTCTCTTTGATTGCACTGTTCAGCTCAACAGATTGGAAATCTTGTGTTAATTCAATTTGAACAAATGCATCAGAGGAAATATTTCCATACGTAAAAGCAGAAATATATCGTGCAAATTCTGCATCAAATCCCCTCTCCTTTTGTTGACAAGAGAATACAACAAAAAAGATTATTGTAAGGGAAAGAAAGCGATTTAAGTAGAACAAATCTTTTCTCATATTACTATTTTAATTTTAAGGTAAGGTTTTCAACAAGGGATGTGCCCCATTGCTTTTCTAAAACTCCAGATAAGGTTCTATCCGGGCAATATCATCATCTGTAAATTCATTTAGAATATAAAGCTCATTCATTGATTTAATATCACCTTTCTTTTTTCGCAAGTTTACTATTGCTTGCACTTGTTTGTAATTTAGATATGGGTGTTTAAGCAATTCTTTGAATTCTAATTTATTTACACTAAGCTTTGTCACCAGCTCATCAACGTCAATATAAGATATGATGGATTCATATCTTTCATCATCCATGCCATATACCTCTCTCAACTGTTCAATAGAAACATATCCACCCAGAAGTGCCCTATACTTCACAATTCTGGAGGCATATGATGAGCCAATTCCCGGGACTTTTTTCCAGTCAGTTGTATCTGAGTTATTAATAAATATCTTTTCACCCATACTTAGCTTTTGAGGCTTGTATCTGGTATAACTATTATTATCGGATTCTTGTTGCTTTTCTTTATTCGGTGCACTAGGCGCATGTATATACACAGAGTTTGACACATTATTATCGGTAACTTCCAAGCTATTGTAAAACCGATCAAAAGCTGCAATCAACGAATCATTTTGATTTATCACAACCGTAGTACGCCTCTGATTTGCAAAAACTAAGTTAAGAATAAAGACAAGAAAAATCAAAGCCAACAATACTATTATTGCCAACTGCTCACTTCTATGATAGTATAAAAAATCCTTCCAATGCATAGATTTAGATTTAGAAAGAGTAAAGATAAAAATATTTTAAATGAAATTATTATCTTT
>CAZSKF010000066.1:0-13124 GCA_964607405.1 uncultured Proteiniphilum sp.
GTTATTGCAGGGAAGAGCGGTGCTGGACCTATTACTCTTTTCGATGGTTCAATGTTTAAAACCCAGTTCGCTTGTGAATTAAAAGGGTTTGATCCATTAGATGTACTAGAAAAGAAAGAAGTCAGACGTTTTGACAGATATTCGCAGTTAGCTATTAAGTCGGCTGTGGAAGCAATGCAAAACTCAGGACTGGATGTGGAAAAAGAAGATACTAATAGAATTGGTGTTATCTTTTCGGCTGGTATTGGGGGAATAAGAACATTTGAAGAAGAAGTAGGTAATTATTTTACTAATATTGAAAAGGGACCTCGTTTCAATCCTTTCTTCATTCCAAAAATGATAGCTGATATTGCTGCAGGGCATATTTCTATGATTTATGGACTGAGAGGCCCTAATTACGCAACTGTTTCGGCATGTGCTTCATCTACCAATGCAATAGCTGATGCTTATAATTTGATTCGTTTAAATAAAGCAAACGCTATAATCACAGGTGGAGCAGAAGCAACAATCAGTCCTGCGGCTGTTGGTGGTTTTAATGCTATGCATGCATTATCAACACGAAATGATTCGCCCGAAACTGCATCTCGCCCATTTAGTGCAAGCCGTGATGGCTTTGTGATGGGAGAGGGTGCTGTCTCTATCGTTCTAGAAGAACTTGAACATGCATTAGCGCGCGGTGCTCATATCTATGCAGAGGTAGTTGGTGCCGGTATGTCAGCAGATGCTCATCACCTTACAGCTTCACATCCTGATGGATTAGGAGCAAAACTTGTGATGCGCAATGCACTTGAAGATGCAGGAATGCAACCTGAAGATATAGATTACATTAATGTTCACGGAACTTCAACGCCAGTTGGAGATATTTCAGAAGTGAAAGCCATACTGGATGTTTTCGGAGAGCATAGTTATAAGCTTAATATAAGTTCCACAAAGTCAATGACAGGGCACTTATTAGGCGCAGCAGGAGCTATCGAGGCAATGTTGTCAATCTTGGCAATTGAGAATCAGATAGTGCCTCCCACAATTAACTTCCAAGAGGGAGATGAAGATCCGGAGATAGATTATAATCTAAACTTCACATTCGGTAAACCTCAAAAGAGAGAAATTAGAGCCGCCCTATCAAATACATTTGGATTTGGTGGTCACAATGCAAGCGTTATATTAAAGCAATACACTAAATAATGTGTTAAGGAAATTTATGCGAAAAGTAAGAGCTATCCCCCGCAAGGGAAAAGAGCCTTACTTTTCTTTTTATCAAATGCTGGGCTTTTATCCTGATAGGATAAATCTGTACCACGAAGCTCTGACACATAGGTCTTCTTCGATTCGTTCTGGTTCCGGTAAATGGATTAATAACGAACGTCTCGAGTTTCTAGGCGATGCAATTCTTGATGCCATCGTCGCCGATATTCTATATAAAAAATTTGAACATAAAAAAGAGGGTTTTCTTACTAGCACTAGGTCTAGAATTGTGCAACGTGAAACTCTTAATAAGATTGCTGTAGAAATTGGTATTGATAAGATAATAACAACATCAACAAGAAATCTTGCGCACAATACAAATATATATGGTGATGCATTGGAAGCCTTGATAGGTGCTATTTATCTAGATCAAGGTTATAGAGTAGCCAAAAGCTTTGTTTACGAAACACTCATTGAAGAGCATATCAATATGGATACAGTTTTGAAAAGTGAGGTTGACTTTAAGTCGCGTCTAATTGAATGGGGGCAAAAGCACAAAGTAGATGTCACCTTTGAATTAGTAGACTCATCATATGATGAACAGAACAATCCAATTTTCAAATCTATAGTTCTTGTTGGTGGGCTCGACTTAGGGTCTGGTAAGGGGTATTCCAAAAAGGAATCTCATCAGAAAGCTTCCAAAAAAGCAATTAAGAGATTAAGAAACGACAATGAATTACTAGACATTCTTTTGGGAAAAGATAAGTCTGGTGAATTGATAGAAGAAGATTAGAGCTTATTTATGATGATACGACTGATATTATATCTGTCGTTGGTTTAGAAATATATTTTAAAGGGCCATAAGAGTTGAAAAACTTTTATGGCCCTTTATTTTTATCTGATGAAAATATTCAGTTAAATACCAAATGATATACCCATATTCCGCCCTTGTACTACTAGAGGGGTATCTTGCTCAACTAGTCTTAGTTTTCCGGCAACCTCAGATAAAGGAATATCTGAAATTTTATTATCAATAACGGCACTCATTAATCCAAATTTTCCTTGATTAATAAGATCAGCTGCATGTCCACCCAGCAATGTGCCCAGATTTCTATCAGCTGGTGACGGCGACCCACCACGTTGAATATATCCGAGAACAGTTTCTCTAGTTTCAATTCCGGTTTGTGCCTCAATCTCTCTTGCAAAATAAATGGCAGGTCTTTCGGTACTTCCACCATGAATCTCTATTCCTTCGGCAACTACCACAATGGAATAGGTTTTACCTCTTTCTACTCTGCTTTTTATTTTATCAATGATAACCTTCATGTTATATCCCAACTCGGGTAATAAGATAATATCTGCACCACCCGCCATTCCGGCATTAAGTGCAATCCATCCAGCATGATGCCCCATTAACTCAATCACCATCACCCGCCTATGCGAGCTTGCTGTAGAGTGTAAACGGTCGATAGCCTCAGTAGCAATATTAACAGCAGTATCAAATCCAAAAGTTACATCTGTTCCCCAAACATCATTATCAATAGTTTTGGGAATCCCAATCACATTAAGTCCCAACTCTGATAGCATCCATGTAGTGCGTTGGGTGCCATTTCCACCAATACACACAAGGCAGTCTAAGCCAAGCTCATGATAACATTGCTTGATAGTCTCTCTATCTTTCTCATCTGGAGATTTAATCAATTTGCGAAATAGCTTTTCACGAGCAGTTCCTAAAATTGTACCACCCAGGTTTAATATTCCCGATAGAGAAGAGTCGTCAAGATTAATGATGTCTTTATATAATAATCCAGAGAAGCCGTTTCGGATTCCAATTACTTCCATGCCATAATTATTTATGGCTGTTTTGCCTACACCTCTTATTGTTGCGTTTATGCCGGGGCAGTCGCCACCTGACGTTAGGATGCCTATTTTCATGATTCAATTATTTAATTAGTGATACATATATAAAGAAACACTTCAAACAATAAATGTTTTTGTGAAATCCCACTTTAACATATTATTTTTTCAACTTGCCTAGCCTCTTTACAATAAATTCTGCAGCATTGTGCGATGCTCCTGGCTCACCTAATACGGTTCTAAGCTCATCATAATTTTCGAGCATATTATCTCTATATTCCTTCACATTTAATATTTGATGAAGCTCGTTTCTGATATTTTCAACTGAGAAGAATTTGGCAAATAACTCTTTTACAATTTCCTTTCCTGCAATCAGATTCACCAATGAAATGTAAGGAGTATGCAAAATGTTTTTGAATCCCCAGTATGCTAGTTTAGGAACAGGCGTATGATAGCAAACAACTTGTGGAATATTTAATATAGCAGTCTCAAGAGTGGCAGTGCCCGAAGTAACAAGTGCTGCCTTAGATTGAGCCAGAGCACGGTATGCCTGGTTAAAAACAACATTAGCAGTGCTTCCCTTGGTGTATTCATCATAAAAAGATGGGTTAATGCCGGGAGCACCCAAAATAAGTAATTGATAATCACTAAATCCCTTCAGTGATTCTAGCATAGGAGGTAAATTCTTTGAAATCTCTTGCTTCCTGCTTCCCGCCATTATAGATATGATAGGCCTTTCGTCAAGACCATTAGCAGTGATAAATTCCTCAAAAGATTCATTCTTGTACTCTCTGGCCTCTATGGCATCAAGAGTGGGATTTCCAATATAGTGAGTTCTATAATCATGCTTTTTATAAAACTCCACTTCAAAAGGAAGAATAAGAAGCATCTCGTCAACATACTTCTTAAATGATTTTACCCTATACTCCTTCCACGCCCACACTTTGGGGGCAATATAATAATAGACAGGTATGTGAAGTTGCTCCTTCACATACTTTGCAATCTTTAGATTGAAACCCGGATAGTCCACCAATATCACCACATCAGGCTGATATTTGGCAATATCTTCCTTGCATCTTTTCAGATTCTTAAGAATAGTTCTAGCATTTAGCAATACGGGAATGAAACCCATAAAAGCCATATCCTTATAGTGGATTAATGGCTCACCGTTAGATTGTGTAGCCATCAAGTCCCCACCTAAGAATCTAAACTCGGCATCACTGTCAAGTTGTTTTATAGACATCATCAAATTTGATGCATGCAAATCGCCCGATGCCTCACCTGCAATAAGATAGTATTTCATCCGCAAGATATTATTAGATTACAGATCCCAGCTCTTTAAATCTTCAAAGAACTTATAGTCGGTCATATCCACCTTCACCGGAACCACAGCAGCATAACCATTAGCCAAAGCCCATTCGTCTGAGCTGCCATTGTGCTCTTCCCAGTTTTCAAAATTGCCAGTCATCCAATATACATCAAGCCCAATACCATCATAAGCCTTCTTATATTCATTCACCCATTTTCCTTGAGTCTGAGATGATACTTTAATACCTCTCACTTCTCCTTTGGGCACATTCACATTCAGGCATACCCCCTGCGGCAAACCCTTGTCCAACACCTTTCTTGCTACAGTTTGGGCAACTTTGCATGTGTTCTCAAAATCTGCGTCTTGCGAATAATCACATAGTGAAAATCCAATTGATGGAACCTCAAAAATACATCCCTCAATGGCAGCGCCCATCGTACCCGAATATATTACGCTAATGCCGGCATTAGACCCGTGATTGATTCCTGAAACCAATAAGTCGGGTTTTCTGTCAAGAAACTCATTAAGAGCAAGCTTCACACAATCCACAGGTGTACCGTTGCAGTAAAAAGCTGTTAATCCTTCCTCATCAATATATTTTTTTGTGCGTAGTGGCTGCATAGTTGATATAGCCGAAGACATACCCGACTGATGATGCTGAGGAGCAAAAACTACTACATCGCCAAGTTCTTGCATAGCCTTGATTAATGAGTTAATACCCTTAGCTTGATAACCATCATCATTTGAAATTAAAATGAGAGGTCTTTTATTTTGTTTATCCATATTCTGTTTCATATTTAGGAACAAACATAATGAATTGAATTGAGCTTGCAAACTTAAAAAATGTTACATGCGTGTTAAACTCGACGATTCAATAAATAAAACTTATCAAATTAACTACCTTTATCGTTCACATAAAACTAAAACAAAAATATATTATTCAATCATGAGAAAAGTAGGTTTATTACTCGGCTTTTTCGCTATTTCGGTTTTAATCTTTGCACAAGGAGTGAAGCCGGTAAAAAATGTAATCGTTATGATACCCGATGGAACATCCACCGGAGTGTATTCAGCAGCAAGGTGGTATAAGATTTATAATAAAATGGGAGATAAGCTGCATATCGACCCATACTTCACTGGAACAGTTACCACCCATTCATCAAATGCGCCAATTGGAGATTCAGCACCAACGGGCTCTACATACGCTACGGGTGTGTTGCAAAAAACAGGTAACGTAGCCATCTACCCTGAAGCAGACCCTCAAAATGATTTGTACCCGGTTGATGCCAACAGAACATATCAGCCTGCCACCACAATTCTTGAAGCTTCAAGAATAATGAAGAATAAAGCAACAGGTCTTGTTGTAACATGTGAGTTTCCTCACGCCACACCGGCCGATTTTTCTGCTCACTACTACTACAGAAGCCAGTATAAATCGATAGCACCACAAGTAGCATATCAAAATCTTGATGTTATGTTTGGCGGGGGCAATGGAATACTTACAGATGACATCAAACAACACTTTCAAAATAATGGAACTACCTTAATTCAAGACGACAGAAACGCCCTATTGAATTATGATAAAAGTGGTAAAGTATGGGCATTGTTTGGTGATCGCGCGCTGCCATATGATATAGACAGAAATCCAACAGAAGTTCCCTCACTGGCAGAAATGACAGAAAAAGCACTTCAGGTATTGTCTAAAAACGAAAATGGATTCTTCCTTATGGTAGAGGGCAGCCAAGTTGACTGGGCAGCACACTCAAATGACGCAGTGGGCATGATCACAGAATACATCGCCTTTGATGATGCAGTAGGAAAGGTAATGGATTTTGCTATCAAAGATGGCAATACGGCAGTAGTTATTATGAGTGATCACGGCAATAGCGGTTTCACTATCGGATCATATGATTGCCCGGGATATGACAAATTGAGTATAGACCAACTTTTTGAATCAGTATCCAACTACAAGCTAAGTGGTAACGGACTAGAGTCAATACTTCTTGAAACAGATCCAAAGGATATCAAAAGCGTATTCAAAAAATACACAGATATTGATCTTACAGACGAGGAAGTGGAAACATTGGCAACTTCTAAAAACTATAAGAAAGAGAGCGACTATATGCAGGTTTCGAACAGCGAAAATATGGTTCGTACCATTATCAAGATTATGAACTCTCGTACTTGCTTTGGCTTCACCACAGGCGGACACACCGGCGAAGAAACATTGCTGGCATCATATCACCCACAAGATGATATCTTGAGAGGTAATGTGCGCAACGTAGATGTAAACAAATACTTGGTAGAAGTTTCAGGAATTACTCAAACCTTGCAAGAAATATCTGATGAAATCTTTGTGAAGCACACCGAAGTGTTTGAAGGGTACACATACTCAATTGATAAAAAAGACGAAGATTTCCCCGTATTGAAAGTGAAAAAGGGAAAGAACACTCTCGATATAAAAGCATTCTCATCAGTAGGGCAGCTTAATGGAAAACCATTTGATATCGGATCAGTAGTTGTATATATTGATAAGAACGATACATTCTATCTTCCCAAAAGTTTAAACGAAAAGCTATAGCGGATAATTCTAAACAAAAAAAGCGGCGCAAGCCGCTTTTTTGTTTTTATAATTCTTCGTTATTCAATCTCGCCTGAAAAAGATATTGACTGTCTTCGAGCATCCGACACGCTTAGTCTTGCAGTGCCATTGTCCCAAATATCAAACAAGAGGGAAGTCACCTCACCCTTATCTCTCACCTTGATGTCAATAATCCAATTTCCACTTTTCTTGCCATCCTTCACTTCATAATCAAAAGTGGTGCTTGTAAACTTTATTCCACCCTCACTTGGATTCATAGGAGCAGAATATGCTCGGCCATAATAAGGCAAATAAGCAATGATAGTATCAGAAGATACCTTCACATCATAATATGGAGACAGATTAATTGACTTAAATGTAGATGGATATGCATAGTTAGCTTTGAATACAAATTCCAAATTATCTACCTTCTGTCTAATCTTTTCAGACATCTCTTGCTTTTGTGCAGCCGTCTGCGAGCTGCCACATGATGTTTGTCCCGCTAGCGCAATTGTTGCTACTATTAGGGTAAGATACAATTTTGTCTTCATAATAAAACCTTTGTTTTAGTACCCTATTTAACAAAGTTGAAGGCAAAATGTTGATTAAAATATTGCTAAAATGGTGATAAGTCACTGAAGATGTTGGTCATCATATAGAAGATGCAGAGTCCCGCAAAAATCACAAATGAATATATCACGTACAAACTAGTGATGTTTGTATAGTAATGTGCAATGATTATTGTTAGGAATGCCAACGCCACATAAAGCCAAAAAATGGTGTGACCCAAGAATAGCAAATGAAGCAACATCGAAGTTATGATAACGGACATACTCAGATAAAGAATCTTCTTTGTAAAGCTTCGCTCTCTTATCACCTGTCTGTTATCCACCATAATGAAATAGAGGATAATAAATAGCAGCGATCCAATAAAACCCCATTGAGGCACCGTGAAGCTGGGTACTTGCGTGAAGTCGTATATCTTGCTCAATTCAATCATGGGAGTTATAAAGCCCTGAATATTATCGGCAAATACATAAAATGCAAACGTAATCCAATACACCACACTAATGCCGAATATAGAAGCCATGATAGACTTAAACTTAATCTCCGAGAGAACCTTTAGCGCCACTAGCCACATTGGTATAAGTATTATGGAGTATATCTGAAAAATACTAGCCATTGCCACCAGTGCACTAAACTGAAATGTGTATTTGTGAGTATTGTGAGACTGATATGTTGCCAGTAGCGGAAACATCGACCACAAAACCAAAATCAGTGCAGGCAAGTCGGGCGTAAGCCTCAAGAATACTGGATGTACACTAAACACAATCAGCGGAATATAGAAAGGCATAGATGTGCGCGTTCTAATAATCCCAAATCTGTTGTTTAGCTCTGATATCAAAAATGCTATAATAAATATCGACAGTGTGCTTGCCACAAATGAGACAAGAGGATAAGCCTGCAATATCGGTTCAATATTGGCCCAAATAAAATTGGCGTCATTGATGGGTGTAGTAGGTAATCCGCGTTTGGAAAACATCAAAAAGCGAAAAAGCACCACCACTATAGCAACGACCACCGAAATAAATCGAGACTCTATAAAGTATGTTGTAAAATTGCGATTTAATTGTGTATTCATCTGTTCTTTCTTCTCTATATTTCAAATCGTTTATAAGTCAAAGCCTATATCCTTGCGACAATAGTTGCCCTCAAATTCTATTTTCTCAATATTCTGGTATGAGTTGGCTAAAGCCTCCTCCATAGTTTGCCCGTATGATGTTACGGCCAATACTCGTCCTCCTGCAGTAACGATATCATCGTTGTTAAGTTTTGTTCCGGCATGAAAGACTACCGAGTTGTCCACCTTGTCCAATCCCTTGATAACCTTGCCACCCACATAATCGCCCGGATATCCACCCGAAACCATCATAACGGTTGTTGCAAATCTATCATCTATTTCCAGAGTTTTAGTGTGCAATGTTTCATTAGCCACCGCCTCAAAAAGTTCCACCAAGTCCGATTTAATACGCGGCATTACCACTTCAGTTTCCGGATCGCCCATTCTCACGTTATATTCTATAACCTTAGGCTCGCCCTTCACCTTTATCAGCCCTATAAATACAAAACCTTTATATTCAAGATTCTCTTTTTTGATACCTTCAACGGTTGGAATTACAATTCGTTCTTCCACCTTTTGCATAAACTCCTTATCGGCAAATTTCACGGGCGATACTGCACCCATGCCACCGGTATTAAGGCCGGTATCACCCTCGCCAATTCGTTTATAGTCTTTAGCCACAGGCAATATCTTGTATGACTCACCGTCCGTTAGCACAAACACAGAGCACTCAATACCATCCAAAAACTCCTCGATAACAACTCTGTTGCCCGCATCGCCAAACATGCCACCAAGCATTTCGTTTAGCATTTTCTTTGCCTCGTCTATATCATCAATTATCAGCACCCCTTTTCCTGCAGCCAAGCCGTCTGCTTTCAGCACATACGGAGCCTCCAGAACTTCCAAAAACTCATATCCCTCCTGCAAATTGTGCGGAGTGATTGTCTTGTGTCTAGCCGTTGGAATATTATGGCGGTTCATAAAGTCTTTTGCAAAATCTTTGCTACCCTCCAGTTGTGCACCCTTTTTTGATGGACCAATTATAGAAATATGTTTCGTGCTATCGTCATTCTTAAAGAAATCATACACACCCTCCACCAGCGGCACTTCAGGGCCCACCACTATCATATTGATATTGTTTTCAAGTGCAAAGACCTTTAGCGCCTCAAAGTCGGTAGGACCAATGGGCACATTCTTGCCAATTGAATCCGTGCCTGCATTGCCCGGAGCAATATATAGGTTGTTTAGTTGTTTACTGTTTTGCATGTGCCATGCCAAAGCATGTTCGCGACCACCCGAACCAAGAATTAATATGTTCATTATAAACGAATATGTTTTTATATTTATAAATTCACTTTAAGCTACAAAACTAATAAATATATACCAATAAACACCCGTGTTGTTGCCATTAAGTATATCATAGTCTGACAGATTGTGATAATAAAACCTCATTATCATTCCTTAGAATGTTATTTATTTTTAATTCGATCAGCATTTTCTGTCAAATGTAAAAATACATTTTTAGTTCCTGAGGCGTTTATTGCCAAATGTGTTTTTACATTTTTAGTTCCAGAGCCATTTATTGTAAAATGTGTTTTTACATTCAGTGTTCCGGCACTCTTTTGGGCAAAATATAAATCTATATTAACTGTATTTTGATGCGTTTGTGTTAATCTAAACAAACAGGACAGTGTTCAGCACAGATTTTGTAGCGATTTCATTCTTGTTTTAGGGTAAAAAGTATCCTTTTTAGCCTAATGTAAATTTACATTTTTAGTTCCAGAGTCATGGTTCTAAAAATGTAATTTTACATTAGGACAGATTCTGTCAGTTAGGTTAAAATAATTTGCATTTGTCTCGATATTTGATGTTAATGTATTTAAATCAGAATTGTTTTTTATTGTTATTAGCTCTGTTCCTGTCAACTTAATTGTGATTTTAGGTGTGTATGATGCAAGTGTGAATTTATTTTCTTGCGTATTGGTTGTGTTAATGGCTTGTTGTTTAGTTGTGTATGTTTTTCTTGCTTGTGTTGCAATGTATCGTTAACTTTTAGTTGCATCTCTAAAATGCTGATTGTTTAAAAATGTGAATGAGGTTTTTTGAAGCTAAAGCAGCTGATATATCCAAAACATCAAGCAGTAAAGTCACATCACCTCTTTTGTTTGCATATTTAATGTTTATTTTAATCTTATTTGCACAAATGCTTTGTGGTTAATACTTTTTGAGTAATTTTGTTGTTGTAAATCAAGAGTACATAATGTCATTAAAATATCAATATGAAAACAACATTAATAAAACTATTTATTCTGACAGCAGCCCTATTTGTTGTTAGTTATGAGGCACAAGCTCAAAGCGATGCCCAGGTACAAGATTCCATTTATATGGTTGTAGATAAGTTGCCCGAATTTTTAGGAGGCAATGCTGCTATGGTAGGTTACTTCACCGAGAATGTAAAATATCCGGAGGAAGCACACAGCCAAGGTATTCAGGGGCGAGTAATGGTTCAGGCCATTATAGATGAAGATGGAAACGTAACTGACCCTAGAGTTATTCGTGGTGTTGAGGAGTCTTTAGACAGCGAAGCATTGAGAGTAGTTGGCAGTATGCCAAAATGGATTCCAGGTGAGCATGAAGGCAAGCGAGTGAAAGTGAGATTTACATTTCCAGTAGTTTTCAAACTCACCAATCCCGACACTGATCTTCCCGCCTTGTTTGGCAGCACTGCATCTAAAGAGTATAGTGAAAACGAAATAGCAACCCACCTTTCTCTATCTAAAGGGCTGACAGGTGTTTGGAGGCTAACCGGCATCAAAGATATGCAGGGTAATGTGATATCTATTAGAGGTAATAACTTGAAGATAATCAACAATGACGGGACTCTCTACACGATAGTTGTGGGCGGATTGCTTCCAAACGGAATTGAAGTGCCTACCAAAATAGGCTTCTTTGGATCCTACTATGATGTTGCTGAGAACACATATCTGGAAAAGACTATTACTAATTTTCAAAATCATGCTTTCGATGGTGTTGTGTCAGAGCTTAGATACGAGATAGTAGATAACGATACTATGCATACTCAGTATAGAAGAAAAGACTCAAATGATAACTGGATGCACGAAATCTGGACTAGAGTTAAATAGTGGAGCTGTGAGTGCACTTATGGCATAAAGGTGTCTTCGTCTATTCGCAATAGTAAGTTTAAAATGAATCTGAAAAAAATGAGAGTTGGTGATATCCAAGGTTGTGTTATGATGAAGACTTCTGCTTTATTTCTTGTCTTTTATATGGGCATTGTTGCATCTTGTGCGTCACAAGAAAGAAGGCCAACTTACTCAGACGCATATAATTTGCATCTTACTATGCAGGATGATTCAACTATAGTTTATTCATGGCGCGGTAATGCAGCTTATGCTAACTATGCTTTTCCTGTCCCATATGTAAATTGGGATTGAATCAAAATGTAATGAAAATTAATATGAAATCGTTTTTCACCCTTTTGCTGTTTTCTTTATTTTTAACGCAGTGCCATTCTAATGCAAAGCAACCGAATAATAGCATCTTGGATTATAATTGGATTAAGAGCAAGAATCACTCTTTTTTTAAATCAAAGATTGACAGTACAACTGCACCCCATTCTATCTTTTTAGAAACAGCTCGTGAGAACAAAGGCGTTTTGGGCTTTTCCGTACCTCTTTTTCAAAATAGAAATTCTCGTACAGAAGTTTCAATTAAAATCAACTATAAAATAGAAAATGGTAGCGAATTACTTCTAAAATTAATCACTATCGGTGATTGTGAAAAAGTAAAATCGATAGATACCCTTTATCTTTCACTAAATGAGGAGTGGACTACGGCAAACTTATCGGTAGATTTAATGAAAGCAGCATTCTTGAATTTATCGATAGAAGTAAAAGGAAATACAGAAAACAATGCAAAATTATGGATAAATGACTTGGGTGTTTTCAGAAACGGGAAAAACATAGGGGTGCCTGAAGCTGCAGGCAAAGGGTTTAAAACGTCATTACGGAAAAAGGATATTACTTTTTTTGACAACAAAATCCGAAATAACCTTCCCTTTATGGATAGAGAAATTTTAGCTATAGGTGAAACTATTCATGGTACTGAAACGATGAATGATATGGGCATTAAAATAATTAAAGACCGAATTACTTATAATAATTGTAAACTGGCTTTATTAGAGATACCTTTTGAGAATTCTTTCTATATAAACAGATATATTTGTGGGGATCCCAATTTCAAAATAGATAGTATTTCTAATTATTTTGACCGATCGCTTTTTTCAAACTCTTTCTTATCGTTGATAGAGTGGATCAAAAAGCATAATTCACTCTCGGAAGAGAAAGTCTATTTCTGGGGGATTGATGTGAATCATATCCAACTACAGAGTAAGTTAGAACTGTTCAACTTCTTTTATACCCTTAATGAAACTGCGCGAGACGAAGAGTTAAACAAAGTGTGTGAGTTACTGGTAAGTACCAGTCCTTCGTTGGACGAAGTTATCTCTATATTTGACGCCAACAAGGGTTTTAAGAGTATCTTAACAGAAGATG
>CAZSKF010000067.1:0-13013 GCA_964607405.1 uncultured Proteiniphilum sp.
CCCAGATTTGATAATAACCAAAATACCAGAGGAAGTTCAAACACAATTCCCATAATAAGAATCAACGTGTAGAAGTTGCTCATATACGAATCCAGTGATATACTATTTTCTATAGATTCACTCAATTCAAATGTTATCAAAAATCTAAATATTAATGGAAACACTATGAAATATCCCACCAAACAGCCAATCACAAACATCACGCCACCAAAGCCAAAAGCCCTTTTCACACCCTTAGCCTCATTGTCATACAAGGCAGGACTAACAAACTTCCATACCTCATAAAGAATATAAGGAATGCACAGAAGCAGAGCAAAAGAAAATGAAGTGGAAATATAGGTCATAAACTGCGTAGTCATATTAATGTTAAGCAGTTTAATATCAAACGAATCGGCCGAGAAGTCAGGCAAGAAAGGCAATACCTCTCCAGCTCTTTCAAACAATCGATACGTAATAAAATCCGAATTTCGTGGTGCTAGAATTATAGAGTCAAAAATATATGGAATAACGATAAAGCCCGCTACCGACAATACCAGCAGCGCAACAATAATACGTATCAGTGTCCATCTGAACTCCTCCAGATGATCCCAAAATGACATCTCTTTCTCCTTCATGTGTGGCTAAAATATAGATAAACGCTTCGATAATCTATGAGCCATAGCCCATCATATTATCGAAGCTGTAAATTTTAAAAAAAGCTTTGCTTTGGCAAAACCTTTTAATTATTAGAATTTGACGATTTATTATCGTTCGGATCTGATTTAATTTCATCTTCGATATCATTCAGCCCTTTCTTAAAGCTATTGATACCCTTGCCCAGCCCCTTCATAAATTCAGGAATTTTTTTTCCTCCAAAAAGTATCAAGATGGCCAGTATAATAATAGGGATTTCCCAACCATTAAAGTTAAAGAGTAATAGATTGTCCATAGATTCCAATTTTTTCTTTTGATTTTTATTTTAGTTCACTTTATTATCACAAAAATAGAATTAAAAACTTACGCATACAATTATATTACTATAAACTTTTTAAAATGCACAAGCCATTTCTCCCCACCATATATCTATAAGTGTCTATTATGTTAAAAAAGTCCCGTCTAATACTTTTGCACCCTATTATTCAAAATTAATAAAACCAAATAATGTATCTTTATCGCACCATTTATAATTAAAACTTGAGCATTATGACTGATCAGGAAAAGTATGATAAGATTTTCGAAGCGAATCAAGAGTGGATAGAACGCAATAAAATTCACAACCCACAATTGTTTGAATTGTTGGCCGCTGAGCAAACCCCCGATTTCCTATACATTGGCTGCTCCGATAGTCGCGTGCATCCCAATCAAATAATGGGACTAAAGCCCGGCGAGGTGTTCATTCATCGTAATATTGCTAATATGGTCAACAGCATCGACCTCAATATTCACTCCGTTGTTAATTATGCAGTAGATCACCTTCATGTCAAGTTTATAATCATATGCGGGCACTACGGCTGTGGTGGCGTAAAGGCAGCCATGGAGCATAATGACTATGGCGTACTCAACCCCTGGCTCATTGCCATCCGTGATGTTTATCACCTGCACAAAGAAGAACTAGATTACATCGAGGATACAGACCTCAGATACAAACGCCTTGTCGAACTCAACGTATATGAACAATGCCGTAATGTGATGAAATTCTCCGAAGTGCAAAAGTCATACTATAAAAATGGATATCCCCGCGTGGCAGGCTGGATATTTGATATAAATGATGCAAAGCTTCACGACCTTAATTTTGATTTTGTGGGAGAACTAGAGAAGCGTAAGCAGGTCTATGACATCACCGGGCAGGTATAACCACCTTCCAATTTTAAAAAATCATAATGTTAAGTTTCAGAAAAATAGCCCCTCAAGTGTCTTTTTGTTTTAAATTTGCATCTTTAAGAATACATATGTTACAATAAATGGATAAAACGCCCCTTTTTATTCTATTTCTCATATTGATATGGGTTATGCCCGTTAGTGCCCGAACTCCAGCTGTAGAAGTTAGAGCAGTGTGGCTTACAACAAATTATGGCTTAGACTGGCCCCACAATAGAACAAGCGAAGCTGCTCAGAAAAAGGAACTGATCGACATACTCGACAATCTCAAAAAACATAACTTCAACACAATACTCTTTCAGGTACGCGGTCGCGGCGAGGTGTTGTATAAATCAAACATCGAACCCATGTCCACTCTCATTGCACATGATAGACAGGGCAACCCCATGTTCGACCCTCTAGCCTTTGTGATTGATGAAGCCCACAAGCGAGGTCTTTCATGCCACGCATGGATAGTAACTTACCCACTGGGAGGCGACAGACACGTCAAAAGCCTGGGCTCAAAGTCAGTCACCAAAACAAAACCCAACATCGTCAAACGATTCAAAAACGAATGGTTCCTTGATCCGGGCGTTCCTGCAACAGACGACTATATTCTTTCAATAGTAAAAGAGATTGTAACCAATTATGATATCGACGGAGTACACTTCGACTATATCAGATACCCCGACAATAGAGGCGCCTTTCCGGATAACGACACATACAAGAGATATGGCAAAGGGCAAAACAAAGACGACTGGCGACGAGACAATATCACACGCTTTGTAACCAAAACTTACGATTGGGTGAAACAAACCAAATCGTGGGTACAAGTTAGCAGCTCGCCACTGGGCCGCTATCGTGCTCTAGGCAATAATGGCCACGGCTGGACAGCCCTCGAAACAGTATATCAAGATGCAGGCAAGTGGATGAAGATGGGCAAGCACGACGCCATCTACCCAATGATGTACTATAAAGAAAAACTATTCTATCCGTTTGTTGATGATTGGATGGAAAACTCAAACAATCGCATCTTTGTGCCCGGCCTTGCACCATACCAAATGACGGAACTCAATTGGAGCAGACAAGACTTGCTGAATCAAATTAACTACACGCGCCACAAAGAAGTGCAAGGACAGTCATACTTCCGAGCCGAAAATATATTGTCCAACACCAAAGGCATACTCGACTCACTGTATCATTATTACGAAAAGCCGGCAAAGCTACCCGCCATGACATGGCTTAGTGATACTGTGCCCAATGAACCACAAGACCTACGAGCCGAAATTTCCGACTTGGGACACTTCCAATTAAGTTGGGACAAGCCCGAAGGGGGCAACCGAGTCACATACAACGTATATAGAAGCGAAACGAATAATTACGAAACCAACGATAGCGACCTGCTTCTGGCAATAGGTCTTCGCGACACCATCTTTGAGTATATCCCCGAAGAGGATGACAAAGCATACTACTACTATGTCACCACCTCCGATTCGTTCAACAATGAAAGCAAGATATGCCATCCGGCCTTCTTTTTTCATTCCGATATAATAAAGTAATCTGTAAAACAATATTTAGGAAAAGTCATCTAAAACCACTATTTTTGTTCAAATGGATAACAGCCAGAAGCTTAAAGAACAAGTGCAAGAAGAGTTTGCCAATTATCTAACCAAACGCGGCTATAGATTAACGAGAGAAAGAAGCGAAATACTCGACTATCTTTATAGCCAAAACAAGCATTTCACGATGGATGATTTACACCAATCACTCCACGACGAAAATATATTTATCAGCAAAGCCACGGTATATAACACCATGGATCTGCTACTTGATTGTGGGCTCATGGTGCGCCATCAATTTGGCACCAATGCCGCCGTATTTGAGTGCGCCTATGGCAACGGAAACCACAATCATCTCATCTGCACCACCTGCGGCAAAGTGACAGAGATAGACTTAGGAGAGATATTTAAACCCTCCATGCGCCGCAAAATACGTAAGTTCTCTATCAGCTATTACAGCATGTATATATATGGCACCTGCAGCAAGTGTGCATATCTCAAGCGTCTAGAGTTGTCAAAGCTCAAACGAAAAGCAGAGAAAGCAGAAGCCGGCAAGAAGAACGAACAGAAAAAGAAAAATAATAAAACAAAACAATAGACTGCCACAACCTACCAACGCACGCCACGCTGCGTGTGCAGTGCGTGATATGTTTTGGCATTAACAAACAAACAAAAATGAAAGTAGATGTTATTTTAGGCCTTCAGTGGGGTGACGAGGGTAAAGGGAAAATTGTGGATGTGCTGACGCCCAATTATGATATCGTAGCACGTTTTCAAGGAGGACCCAACGCAGGGCACACCCTCGAGTTTGAAAATCAAAAATATGTTCTGAGATCTATACCCTCAGGCATTTTTCAACAAGGTAAGCTCAATATCATTGGCAACGGAGTGGTTCTAGACCCCGCCCTTTTTAAAGGAGAGATAGATGCCCTGGAGCAATCAGGACATCCGCTAACCGACAGGCTTTTAATATCCAAAAAAGCACATCTTATATTGCCCACTCATCGCTTTCTGGATGCAGCTATGGAGCAATCAATGGGTTCGGGCAAAATTGGTACCACCGGTAAGGGAATCGGACCCACATATACCGACAAAATCAGTCGCCACGGATTAAGAGTAGGTGATTTGCTTCACAACTTTGAGGAGAAATACAAAAAAGCAACTGCCCGCCACATCGAAATGCTAAGCCAATTTGATTACGAATATGACTTGGCTGAGGCAGAGAAAGAATGGTTTGAGGGAGTTGAGAAACTAAAAGAATTCACGTTCATTGATTCCGAAAACTATATCAACAATGCCATCAGCGACAATAAAAGCGTGTTGGCAGAAGGAGCGCAAGGCTCATTGCTTGATATCGACTTTGGTACATATCCATTTGTTACTTCGTCCAACACCATTTGTGCAGGAGCATGCACCGGCCTTGGTATAGCACCAAGCAAAATAGGCGAGGTGTTTGGTATATTCAAAGCATACTGCACACGTGTGGGCAGCGGACCATTCCCCACCGAGTTGTTTGACGACAATGCCACACAAATGCAAAAGATTGGTCGCGAGTTTGGCTCCGTTACAGGACGTGCACGCCGTTGTGGCTGGATTGATCTTGTGGCACTTCGCCACACCATCATGATAAATGGAGTAACCAAATTGGTGATGATGAAGAGCGACGTGCTTGATAACTTCGACAGCATTAAAGCAGCCGTAGCATACAAAATCGACGGACAGGAGGTAACTCAGTTCCCATTCGAAGTATTTGATGATATCGAAGCTGTTTACGAAGAAATTCCGGGGTGGAAAACCGATATGACACAGATGCAATCAGAAGACGAATTCCCACAAGCATTCAAAAACTACATCACGTTTCTTGAGGAGAAACTAGGTGTACCTATCGCCATCGTTTCAGTTGGTCCTAACCGTTCTCAAACTATATTGCGATAATTAGGCTTACAAGCAAAGCCCTCGCGGCTTCATAAATATAAAGGGATTGCTCAATTGAGTAGTCCCTTTTTTGATTCAATTCCAGCCTTAGTTCAAATCTACCATCTTTGTCGGTATAAATGGTGTCTCTAAATCCATCAAAGCTATTTCCATTAATCGGATTGCTATATATCACCCTGTTTCCATTTGCCGAAAGTTTGCCGGTTATCACGGTCTCCCTTTGTGTGCAACTGCATGCCAAACTTAGTGCTAATATGATAAAGAAGATTTGTTTCATGTTGGTTGTTGTGTTTTATGTTTGTGTCAAATGTACTATATAATTTCCTACTACACACCACTTCTGCTTGTTTGTACCCGTACCCAGCATACCTGAGAAATATTATTACTTATACACTCTAACAGCATACGCATTGTTGTTATTGTCTGCTTTATTCATTTCTTTATTCTTATTTTCCATGCAAAGTCCACGCTAATTAGGTGCTCGTATGAATACTTGTTGGGCAGACTTGGTCTATAAAAAGTTGGTCTGTAAATAACTCCAATATTGAAGAGTTCTGTTATTTGGAAGTAAGTTGGAAAAACTAACCCTACAGCGTCGTATTTCCTTGTTGCCGGCTCACGGGTTGGCGGAGGTGGGTCAAATCTGTCATGGTACATAAACTTCCAAGTGTTTCTTCCGTATGAAAGTCCGTATCCAATCGAAAAGCGTTTGATTTTATGATTGTTTGACAGGCTAAAATATAATGAATTCGAAAGCTTGTGTTCTCCGCTAAGATCAAATGGTGCAGGAATTGGAAAGAAAAAGTCCATAACTCCAGAAGCACTCACGTTGATAAACTGACTTTGTGAATGATAGTAGTCAACCCCTGCTGAGATACCAAAAAAGCCTATACTGCCTTTATAGCTTTCACTTGGCGGTTCTATGTAAAACGAATTAATATATGGTAATGATAAATGCAAATATAGCTCACCTTTCCTGTTTGTAATAGGATTATACCTATAGTATTTGCCGTCTGTTTCTGCTGAGTTGATGTAAACTCTCTTGGGATATGTATATCTCTTGGGACTTTGAAGGTCAATGAGATATCCAAAAATTCCTACTCCCGAAAATAAATTGCCGTACCAAAAAGCAGAAGATAATCTGTTCTTTACTTCAATTGTTTTTGAAATACTATCTGTTATTGCCTCAAATGACAACTTCTCATTTTTTCTTTCAACCCATAAATTAGTTTTATTATTTACGGTCTCAACTGTATCTTTATTATGGATAACTTCACTTGGCTCGGTTGTTTTAATTTCCACATTCACATATGGTTGATTTAAAAGTGTAGCACAAGAGCTAAATAGTATTGATATGATGAAAAGAACCAAATAATATCTCATAAATTGTCTTATTAGATTAGTGATACAAATGTACAGAATTATAACTTCTCGCATTATCGGCAATGCCAATGTTGTGCGGTGTCAACATGAAACCGTTTTGTATAATCATTTATCATCAAATTTTATTTTTAAAGTATTCACTCCAATATTATAAGTATATACAGAGGCAGGGATAAAGTTGTTCAAATAAGCTTGAAAAAACAAGCTTATTTATGACAAATGTGTATAAATAAGGAGTTTTTTGCTTTAAAACATCCTTATTTTGCTGAAGCCATTTATATTTTACATATCAGCTTAAGTGTTGTCAAGTCATAAACATGTATTTCGCTCTTATCCGTTTTGTCGTATTTGTTATTGTTGTTCGTGTCGTAGTGACCTGTAGCCACAATAGTTCCGGTTAGTTTGTTAACCGTCCAGGTTCTTACAAAAAACTTATCGTCTGTAAGTTGAGTTTTTGTTTTGCCGTCTGATGATAAAATGATAATTTGTGTAGGATCGTTCCAGTCAATACCCCTTTTTCCATCCAAGTCCACAGTTCTTGCGGCAACAACAATTACATTAAGACTTAAACTGTCAATTTTTATTTGCTCAACCTTCTCTATTTGTGCATCACTTGGGAAATCGACCTGATTTGTCTCGCCAGTTTTGGTATCTATGAATAACAGGTGTTTGCCTTTTGCTTCAAAAATCTTCCCACGGTTTTCAATTGAAGCAATTACATACTCCGTCCCAACCACCTCCGTCAGTTTGTTGAAATGTACAAAGCTGTATTTGTCTTGTCCATATGCTGTTAGGCTTACCGCTGTTAGGATAATAATAAAAAATCTTTTCATTGTTTATTGTCTCTTTTTAATATCACTCTTATGTGCGAAATTATATCTTTTTCCTCTAACGCTTTAACTTCACTGGCATTAATTATAATGTATACAAGAAAGAGAATTACAAATACATTATTATACAAATCTTTCAAATCAAAGATAAATAACGGTTTTAAGTATAAATAGTCTAGGACTCCATTTTCCCATATTAAATTTCCCGATAATGCACATATAAGACCCGATATTTGAAAAACAAATGCTATGTCAAGAAGCTTCCTGCTTTTATTTATATGTTTTCTGAAAAGAAAATATAAACTAATGACCACAATTTCTAAGACCAAAAATAGAAGTAAGTGTGCAATTAGTCCAACATTAATATTGAATTTATTATTTAGCAGAACATTGAAGTAACTATGCTTATCATTAAAGATCGGTTTGAATTCAAGCATAGAAGGTATAATTTCAAAATGACCTTCGAAATAGAATGTATCGATGATAATCTTAATTGCTTGGTCTGCAATCACTAAAACACATATCCAAAATATTATTGTTCGTGGTTTCATTCAATTTATATTTAAGTCACTGTAAAAGTTTTAGCCTATTTATAAACCTCTCTAATTTGATAGGTTAAAAACTTGAGTTGTTCAATTTTTCCCATAGTCCTGTTGTGCAAATATAGTAATTAGATTCTGATGTTGTCAGGATTTAGGTGTTAAAATCGATGATTGATGTAATGTGAATTGCTTCTCACTTCATTGCCCTATTTCAAAATCTCACCCATTTTATTTGCACCATAATAATCACATATAAAAACAGGGAAGGCACTCAAAACGGCAACCATATTGCTGGGGATTAGATGCTTGTGCAATTGCTGATTAAAGATGTCAGATTGAGCGTGATATTGCTCTGGCAGTGAGTATTGTTCTGTCATCAAGAAATTTAATTTGTTAAGATGCTCGCGAATAAGTACGTTCCACGTATTTCTGTCAAATTTCTTTATGTCAAGATACTTCTTGTCAGCAGTTTCGCCTACCAGGTTTTTATACTTTATATTTTCTTTAGCCTTCACTCGCAGATTTTTAAAGTCAATATTATCAGAATAATGACGCAGACTTTCCACCATAGGGTAGCTCAATAGTAGCCGCCCATGCTCAGTTTCTTCATCAAAAAACTCTAGCAGTTCCACAATCTTATCATCACTAGCTTTGCTGGCATGTCCGTCATAATCAAAAAAGAGATATATCTCAGAAAAGTCAGATGCCTCAAATTCAGACAGAGCCTCACTATTAGATGAGTTTCTTTCCTTTAATAGCGAAAACGTATCTAAAAAGGTATCGGCCTTTATTTCCTCATACAGTTGATATATCTCCGCACAATACACAGTGTGTATTACGGCTTCACCTTGCATAAAGTTTTTTTGCAAACCCTTCGCATAGTTTGTGTCGGGCTTGGTGCCTTCAAAAACAAATAAAATCTTATTAGACATTGAATGAAGATGATTTATACATTTTTTCCAGATTGTGAGCCTCTCTTATCTCCTTATTTGTAGCCTGCGATAATGGCCTAATAACCTTCTCGTTCATCAAAAAGTAGCAGTCGGGTCTTAGCAGTTCGTTCGACATTATAGTGGTATTGTGCGTGGTTAGCACAAACTGTATCCCCGTGTTTTTTAGTTCGTCCACTATCAATCTCGATAGCTCATGATGATAAAAGGCATCAAACTCGTCTATAAATAAAAATGAAACTTTTGAATCATCTCGCAATCGTTGAAACCAATAATAAAACAAAGCCAGAGCTCTCGTGCCTTGCGATGCTATCGAGAATAAAGGTATCTTCTGTTCTTCAAAATCAAAAGCCAATAGTGATTTATTATCACGTTTTATTGTTGTCAGTTTCGATTTCACGCCCGCTTTATTCAAGAATGCTTCAAAATCTTTTACGTTTTTTCGTTCAATAATATCTTGTTGAATATCTCTATTGTCTGTTTCCAAACCCAGATAAGCGTTACCCTCCAAGGATTTAAAAAACAGCATCCCCTCCACAAACCTATAGAAATTCAGAAATGCTATATTATTTCTGTCTTCCGTGTCCAATACGGTATTGTTCTTTATATATTTCAGTAAAGAAATATTCTCGTTAGTGATTTCTCGTCTCAGGCTTTCAGCACCTTTCATATTTATAGTTGCATTGTTGCCCACGGTTCTGTCGATAGATGCCAACACCTCTCCATCAATATATAGTGACTCCGAAACTACAGCTTTGTGTTCTTTCTTTTTGTACTCATACGCCACGGGCACAGAGTCAAACACAAACTCATATCTAAAGCACGCAATATCATCTTTGCTTTGTGCATTTAAAAAGAAGTCGTACTCTTTGCTGCCACTCTCTTTATCCGTAAGGTGGGCAACGATATCAAAGATGGCCAATCCCAAATTAGATTTTCCGACACCATTTTTTCCGTAAACAATAGCGTTATTTACCACTCCGTCTTTTACACTCAATTTATTGAAAGTGTAATTTTGTGCTTGGCTAAGGTCAAAAATAAATTGTTCGTTAAAGCCTTTGAAGTTGCTCACACTAAATTTGGTTAGCATATCTATATGTATTTAGTTGGTTTGAATGTAGCAAAGGTAACATTTTATGTGTTGCCGTAATTTTTCTACACCGTTAATATTGTGTAAAAGTATTAGTGTTGTTTGTGCAACCTTTGTCAACAAATCACTCTCTCATAAATATCCTCACAAATACTTCATTTATCTTATCCAGCAAGATTGTGTTGGGATAGCCTGATAACTCCGATTCTCTGTATTCATAATATAATCTTAGGATATGCTCTTCGTCTATTTGCCCTATCTTATCTATGTCAACTATCAGAGCTTTATTTATATCATTAGGCTCAAACTTGTGCAATCCGTTTCCATATTCTCTTCTATTATCATTAAATATATCTTTTGATATATCGGTCAATAGATATGCAAATAGCAAATCTGCTTTTGGCTCCGAAAATAGGTTTAAATAAATACAATGAAAAGTTGTCAAATTACTAATCTCCGCTTCATTGCGAATAAATCTCAAGCCGTTTCTATTAAAAACAGATACCCATATCGGCGAAGGTGGACGTTTTTCTAGTGCATACCATGGATTGCGGTTTGCCGTCAAATACCTTTTGTTAAATCCCTCTTCCTCGCCCTTTAATATATATTTTGCCAGTGATTCGTTTTCTTCAGTTGCGTTTAATAGAAAGATGTTTTTATCTTTCTGCATCAAGTCTTCAAAGTTTTGTTGTGTGAAAAATGATCCCGCTACATCTGCCGACTTAGTGATACATGGCAATAGATATTTTCTGTCAATATTATATTGTTCTCCTTTTGATTTGTTGAATGTGAAATATTCGTTGGCACCCGTGGCGATACCTCTCACAACTTTTCCGTAAGTTGAGAACGGAACAAGATGTTTAAAGCGCATTGCATTCTGTTTTTGATAATAAGCTCTCCATTTTATTTCGGGATCTAGGTCCGAAAATGAAAATGCGCCGGTGGTCATGCCCCTTGGGTATGAAAGAATCTTAGTTTGCACTTGTTGTAAATCATCAAGTGTTTTCACATTGATAAATTCAACTTCTGCTCTCTCCTTATCGTTTGCAAATAGCAAAATCGAGGCTGTTGTGAGGGCATCATCAAAAACATTTTCTTCAAAATCAAATATAATAATATAGCGCAGCAACTTATTTTCTATCAGATAAGATTTCACCAGTTTGCCATAGTCAGAGTTCAAAAACTCTGAAGGAATAATATAAGCAGAGCGTCCGTTTTGATTTAACTGATAAGCAGATTTTAGCAAAAACAAGGTGTATAGGTTTGTAAATCCATTGAGCTTTAGCCCCAGATTATCTTCCATTTCTTTGAGAACCGTCTTGTTGTCGTAGTCGTGAAACTTAAAGTAAGGAGGGTTGCAAATAATTCCGTCATATCTATTTCCCCAGTCGTTGAACATATAATCTTTTAGGAAAACAGATATATTGCTCTCATCTTCAAAGATGGCGTTGGCCTCTTTCAAAATAGTTTCGTCAATCTCAAAGCCTTTAATAATGCAGTCTTTGTTTTGCTTTCGTATAGCTCTGGCAAAAACACCCAAGCCAAAAGCCGGATCCAGCACCGTGCGCAACTGCTTATTGCCCAAAACCCATTTGGCCATAAATTGGGCAACAACAAACGGAGTAAAAAATTGAGCATACTTCTTACGGTGTTCTAAAGACACAGACTTAACATACTTTTTTTCGGGCTCGTTGCCAGATATTTTAATTGGTTCTGCAAGCATTTAAAAACTGTTTTCTTTTATTCCTAAAATTTCGCGCAAATTGTCCACATCCAAGTAGGCTGTTCCCCCTTCAAAAGTGACGTAAAATAGAAGCCGTCCCCGACTCATCTCTTTGCGAACGCTCTTGTGTTCGGGTTCGTCCACTTTATAGGCAATTTAAAAAATATACACAAGGTGTAAAAAACCGTTCTCTACCTCAAAGTAATTCTCGATTAAATATCTCTTTTGTTTGGGATAGTAGTATAAAGTGCAAAAGATGTTATACTTATTTGTTGATGGTCTGTTGTTCTTATAAAATGCCTTTTATGTGAGAATTGGCAATGCTCTATTCATATTGGCTATTAAGTGAAATATCATTAGTATTCTGAATGAGAAAAGGATCCTAATAGCTCCTTTCTTTATCTGGTTAAAATAACAGTGGATGCTGTAATTTGTGAATTTCTATCTTTTACCTGATATTCTCGCCTTACAACTTCAAGCCTCTTATTCATAGAAGAGATTGCAGAGATATGATGATCCTTATTAAGGTAAGTAACTTTGTTCTCAGCTCTTGCCTTTGCTCTGAACTCTTCTGTTTTGCTTATTGTTTTTATCATAAATCAAAATTATTAAGGTTGTGCTCGAATATTCGAAAGTCTGACAAAGGTAAAGCATTATTCTCTAAGTTGCATCTTCTCTAATCAAGCGTATGTGTTCGCCAAATGTTGCTATAGTTTCATTCATCTGTCAGGACAATATTTGTCTAAAGATAGTAATGTTTTCTTATTTAAGGACAAAAAACGTCCTCTATTCTTTACCGAAATGTTTTTTGTTGTTTCATCGATTTAAGTTTGGTATTAATATGTGATACTTATGATACTGGCACAAATAGAACCGAAACAGTTGTTATCTAATTACCCCGAATTTGGGGTAATTAAAACTCTACACCCAACATCGTACACAAATACACTTTTACCTAACTCCCCACAATCATTTTCCCCACCCAACCCTCGCCAACCCACCATCCCAAACCCGTCTTCATCCACAAAAAAGAATCTCCACCCCCTCCCAACTACTGAAACCCCTATAAAAACCAATTCTCCAGTCAGTCCAATGTTGGGATAGGGCATAAATGATGATTGACTAGTCTTTCCAATGTTGGAATAAGGCATAAATGATTATTGAC
>CAZSKF010000068.1:0-12729 GCA_964607405.1 uncultured Proteiniphilum sp.
AATGATTAGCAACGTAAGAGTTCACCATCTTGCCCGAATACATATAAAATCCTGAAGAGAAACCCCTGTCGAAGCGAGCGCACTGCCCCACCCCACCACAATCAGAGATTGCTGTGAACATAGGAACAAAGATATTGCTCAGCGCAATTGATGCTGTGCGTGCCACCCTTGAGCTAACGCTTAATTCACAAAAGTGAAGAACACCATATCTCTCAAAAACATCAGGATGAGTAGGCAAACAAGCCTCCATAGTCGTTTCAAAGCATCCGCCTTGAGACATACGCAAATCTATTATTATTGAACCCTTCTTCATCTCTCTGATCAAGTCGGAAGATATACGATAAAAGTGATTTTTATTTACATAATGCAATGCACCAATCACCACATCAGCAGACCTGAAAACGTTTCTCAAAACATTAGGTTGCAAAACTGAAGTGAATACTCTTGTGCCTAAACTATTATGAATATTTCTCAGCTTATTTATTTCATTGTCAAAAACTTTAACCGTTGCACCCAGCGCCAAAGCCGTACGGGCAGCAACAGAACCTGCAACACCGGCACCAATAACCACAACCTCAGTAGGCGAAACACCAGCCACTCCACCAAGCAAAATACCTTTACCACCATGCTTATTACTCAAAAGCTCAGAAGCAATTGAGATGGAGCAAGCTCCCTCTATTTCGCTAATAGCTGTAATAAATTGAGATATCCCGCTATCATCATACAAAAGTTCATATGCCAAAGCATTAATACGCTTTTCGGACATGAGAGCCAAAGTGACAGACGACAGTAACTGCAACTGAAGAAAAGAAAAAATATTGCTTCGCGGTTTCATAAGGGTCACCTCCTCTAAAGTGGGAGGAGAAATTTTAAGCACCACATCAGCCCTAAAAACCTCAGCTTTATCAACAATCTCTGCTCCGGAATCTGAATAATATCTATCTGAGTAATTAATTGTATTTCCTGCACCCGATTCCACTAATACTCTATATCCTGAATCAACAAGTAGAGAAGCAGTTTCGGGAGTTATAGCCAGTCTCTTCTCAAGTGCTTGATTCTCCTTAGGGATACCAATAGATAAAGAAATATTCTTTTTCTCTACCTTCAACAGCATCTCTCTGACAAAAAACTGAGTTCCTTTTAAATTATCGTATATCATAATTCAAATTTTTAATTTCGTTTGCCATTCTGTCCACAGTTTTATCAATATCCTCTTTGGACACCAGATGTTCGGTATAAAAAGACACCTTTGCTTGATTATAATACTCCTCCCTTTCAGTCAAATGTTTTGCTATAAAGGGTATCAACTCATCATCAGTTTTTGATGCAACAATAGGCCTCACAGTTTTTGATGCACGCAGGCGCGAAGCCAACTCCTCAGGAGTTGCCTTAATATATATTGTTAATCCGGAATCATTCATCACCTTCATATTATCAAAAAAGCAAGGCGCGCCACCACCTGTTGAAATGATTACGTTCTCTATTTCAGAAACCTCCAACAAGGCACTTTGTTCAATCAATCTAAAGCCTTCTTCCCCATGCTCTTCAAAAATATCAGGAACTGTTTTATGATATTTACATTCGATAAACTTGTCAAGATCGATAAAATTGGCATCCACCACCTTTGCTAATTTCTTTCCCAGCGTGGTTTTGCCGGCACCCATATACCCTATTAAATATATCCTATTCATTGTTTCAATTTTCTTAATTAAATGCGGATTCAAGCAAAGCATCACAACAGTGGAGCAAACAATCGCATTATAGATTCTATAAATTTTTGCCATTTAGATCTTTTCATCCAGTTTCGAAGAGAAATAATTTGGGAACTATGTTGATCCTGAATAAAAATACTAGAAGCCTCTTTGGCAACCTCCACATCATAGATGAATGCCTCAACCTCAAAGTTATGCTCAAAACTTCTAAAATCAAAGTTCACAGACCCAATTAAAGTAAGCGAGTTATCAAAAACCATCATCTTTGAATGTAAAAAGCCAGCTTCATACTTATAAACCTTTACACCACTTTGCAACATCTCCTGAAAAAAGGATCTAGAAGCCAACTGCACCAAAGGCACATCCGATTTACCAGACACCATAATACGAACATCCAACCCCCTCTTAGCAGCAGCCTGCAATGCTTGCGACATTGACTCAGGAGGAATAAAATATGGAGTCTGTATAAAAACACTCTTCTTGGCATCATAAATAGCCTGCATAATACCCAGTGTTATCTCCTGCTCGTCTCTAAGCGGCCCACTGTTCACAGTTTGCAGTGATATATTTCCAAAGCTTGGGAGTTCAGGGAAATAATCTCTGGAAGTAATCAGAGTTTGCGTTACAAAGTGCCAACCTATCAGAAATACCGACTGCAAGCCCTGCACACCCTTACCCTCTATGCGAACATGAGTATCTCGCCAAGGTCCCCAATCCAGACCATGAATATATCTGTCAGCAATATTAATACCACCTACGTATCCAATACAACCATCAATCACAACTATTTTGCGGTGATTACGATAATTTAATCTAGACGATAGTTTTGGAATAGCAAGTTTTAGAAAAGGTTCAGCCTCAATACCAGCCTTTCTCATTTCTTCCCAAAAAGCTTTCTTTGTTTTGCGTGATCCAAATCCATCATATATAATACGCACCTCAACTCCCTGAAGAGCCTTTTTAATTAATGCATCCTTTATTATGTTACCAATCTTATCATCAGCAAATATATAATATTCAACATGAATATGATGTTTGGCATTTTCGATATCATCCAGCATCTTTTCGTACTTGTCCATGGCATTTGTAAAAAAAGACACATCATTGCCACCCAATAATGGAGTGTTATCAATGTTTTTCAGTAATCGTATCAGATTGGCCTGCTCCTTTGGATATGCAAAAGTTTCTAATGTACCTATCTCATCCAAAGGGCGCTGTTTCAGCTTATTATACATCCGCTTGGTTATTACCTGTCTCTTTGTGAAGTCTTGTCCAAACACCAAGTACCACACCAAGCCAACAAATGGCAGAAAGATAAGAACCATCACCCATGACAGTGTCTTGAGAGGATCTTTATTCTCAGAAATAACCACAATTATCACACTGATAATTGTGAAGGCATAAATAATTTCAAGAATAAGAAGCAAAACACTATTCATCTACTCAATATTTAGTAATTAACGATATTTCTCAGGATCAATATCTTCCAGAATATTCAGATATGATTTGTATCTGCTCTGGCTGATATAATGATTTTCGAGAGCCTCAAGCACAGCACAATCGGGCTCATTGATGTGCAAGCAATTATTAAACCTACACTTTGATGATATCTTAAATATCTCGCGGAAATAATGAGACACCTCATCAATCTCCATATCTATAGTTCCAAAACCCTTGATACCGGGTGTGTCAATGACAAATCCGCCACCCTCCAGCTCAACCATTTCAGAAAAAGTGGTAGTATGCATACCCATATTATGAAATTCGGAAATCTCACCCACCCTCAACTCAGCTTTTGACTGAATTTGATTGATAATACTAGACTTGCCCACACCAGAGTGTCCCGCCAGCAAAGTCACCTTGCCGGACGTAAGACTCTTCACCTCATCCATCCCATCTCCCCTGATAGCAGACACCTTTAAGCACTTATATCCTATAATGCTATAAAGATTAACCAAAGCATCCACATACTCCAGGTCAATTTCATCACAAATATCTATCTTATTAAAAAGGAGACAAACAGGCACATTGTAAGCTTCGGCAGTAGCAAGAAACCTATCTATAAAAACGGTGGTTGTTTCGGGTGCCCTCACAGTTACGCACAATAGAGCAAGATCAATATTAGCTGCAAGGATATGAGAGTGTTTAGATAATTTAGAAGCCTTACGAACTATATAATTCTTCCGGTCCTCTATTTCAGTTATATAAGCCATATCGTCGCTCTGCTGCTCAATAACTACTTTGTCGCCCACCACAACGGGGCTTGTACTACGAATTCCTTTAAGTCTAAAATGCCCTTTGGCAGTACAAAAAATATCATTGCCCGCATCAGTTCTCACCAGATACAAATTGCCGGTATTCTTTATCACTATGCCACGAGAGCCCTGAGATTTAGAAACGGAAGCATGATCATTTAAATTTGAATCATTGTTTCCGTTTCCATTATTCTCAAGAACATTGTTATGGTCGTTCACCATTATTCTTAAACTGTAAGTATTTCTTTTTCTTTCTCCATGAATCGGTCATCTATCCTTTTGATAAACTTATCATGAATTTTCTGCACGTCAGCTTCGGCATCTTTTCCCGCATCCTCAGGGAATCCGTCTTTAACAGCCTTCTTGATTTCATCAATAGCATCACGGCGCGCATTGCGAACACTAATCTTGGCATCTTCCATCTCCTGTTTGGTTTGTCTCACCAAAGTTTTACGACGCTCTTCTGTTAGCGGAGGAATACCCAAGCGAATCAACTCCCCATTATTTTCGGGCATAATGCCAACGTCAGAGTCTATAATTGCTTTCTCAATAATCTTAAGCATGTTTTTCTCCCATGGCTGCACAACTATACTTTTTGCATCAGGCGTAGTGATTGAAGACACATTAGACAGAGGAACATTCTCCCCATAATACTCCACCCATATACCATCAAGAATACGTGGGTTTGCTCTTCCTGCACGAATGCGTGCAAATGTTTCTTCAAGGAACTCTAATGTCATAGCCATTTTTTCCTCAGCATCCTTCTTAATTGTTGAAATATCCATATCTTGTATTTTATCTGTTATTTTGAACAAAAATAGTGAATTAATTTTAATTATACAGATTAATCATTACATTTAAAATCACACGTGAACCAGCGTACCTATTTTATGGGCATTCATTATTTTCATAAGATTGCCATATGTATCCATATCAAAAACAATGATTGGAAGGTTGTTTTCCTTACACATAGTAGTAGCTGTCAGATCCATCACCTTAAGATTTCTTTCGTAAACCTCATCAAACGATATACTCTCGAACTTTGTTGCGGTAGGATCCTTTTCCGGATCGGCAGTATAAACCCCGTCCACACGAGTACCCTTAAGCATCACATTAGCCTCTATCTCGATGCCGCGCAAGGCCGAAGCAGTATCAGTTGTGAAGAAAGGATTTCCGGTGCCACCGGCAATTATCACCACCTCATCTCTTTCCATAGCCTCTATAGCCTTCCATTTGCTATACAGCTCACCAATGGGCTCCATACGAACAGAAGTAAGGACGCTATTCTTTTGCCCAATGGCAGAAAGAGCAGAACTAAGAGCAAGACTATTAATTACAGTGGCCAACATACCCATCTGATCACCCTTGACACGATCAAAACCTTTGTCAGTACCACTCAATCCTCGAAAGATATTTCCGCCACCAATCACAATTGCTATCTGAACACCGATATCGGCAACATCTTTAATCTGCTTGGCATACTCCTCTAATCGAGTCTCATCAATTCCCGCTTGCTTATTTCCCATTAGCGACTCACCGCTAAGTTTCAATAAAACTCTTCTCAATTCAATCATTTCCATTATTTTTTGTATTATTAATTTTCTATTTAATCACAAAGCGAACCTCCTTAAATGCATAAACTCTGGGCGAGGGCTCATTTCTTGCACCAAGCCACAAATGGCCCGAAGGCATCACATTAAGTATCTTGGCCTCAAATGCACCATTATCATCTTCGTACCAGTAATACCCATCCGAACGGTAGAGCAGAGACATATATCTATGCACAATATCTAAACTCAATCCCTGCTTCACCTCATTATACAATGACATAAAGTGGGTCATAAAACGGTTGAGGACATCATTCAAATCAAACTCCCTACCTGCCACTATTCTCATCGATGTAGGATTCTCCAAATAGTTGGGAAAAGAACTCTGATTAACATTAAGCCCAATTCCGATAACAGAACTGTCGATAGACCTGCCCATCAAATTATTCTCTATCAATATGCCCGCTATCTTTTCGTCTTTATAGTAAATATCGTTAGGCCATTTGATACTAATATCCGAAATATCTTCCAAAAGCACCTCTGCAAGAGCTAGCGACACCACCTGAGATATTATAAACTGCTCGGCAGCGACAACCATGTTTGGATAAATCAGAAAACTAAATAATAAGTTTTGTCCACTTTCCGAAAACCAACTATTGCCCATCTGCCCACGCCCGCGAGTTTGAAAACGGGCCGACACCACAATAAACTCCTCTGGCGAATTAGCATTCAACAGCTCCTTGAGGTAATGATTAGTTGAATCCGTTTCATCAAGCCTAATATGGTGCCAATCACTTTCTATATTACTATCCATTTATGTATATCAATAATTGTTGTTTACATCAAGCCCGGCAAAAAAGCATCATCAATGTGCTCAAGCTCACACCTCATTCCATCCCATATAATACCTATTATATCAAACCGGGCAGGCTTGTCTATCTCATATTCATTAAGATACAAATCGGCAGCATACACCATTCGCTTCATTCTTCGTTTATCCACAAAATCTTCCGGATTGCCATACATATCTGACGTTCGAGTTTTCACTTCCACAAAAGCTATAAACTCTTTATTTTCGGCAACGATATCTATTTCGTAGCCATACATTTTCCAGTTTCTAAACAAAATGCGATATCCCTCCGAAAGCAAAAACCGTACCGCTTCATCCTCACCCTTTTTGCCCAACTCGTTGTGTTCTGCCATAAATAATTGCGTTTAATACCTTAAAATGCAAATTTATGCAATATTCTTTTCTTTAGCGTTAAATAATTTTGTTTTTTTGTACTCCGAAAGATGTATCATCCTTTAGCTATGCTAAGAAACAACAGAAAAATGAGTGATGTAAAGAAATATAGTGCAAAAGGCACACCACCTCGACGCACAAAGAAGGCAGAATTTACACTAAGCGAAGAAGAGATAGACCTGATCAACTTTTATTTGAAGAAATACAAGATTAGCAATCGCTCGCGCTGGTTTAGAGAAACAATAATTAATCACATTCTCAAAAACATGGATATGGACTACCCCACCCTGTTTGAAGAAAATGAAATGAGACGATAACCCATTAGATATTAAAAGAGGACAAATATGTTGGACGACAATTATTTTATGCGCCAGGCACTTATAGAAGCACAAAAAGCAATGGACAACGATGAAGTGCCCATAGGCGCCATAGTGGTTTCTGACAATAGGATTATAGCACGCTCGCACAACCTGGTGGAAACACTAAATGATGTGACCGCACATGCCGAAATGCAGGCCATAACTGCGGCAGCAGACGTATTGGGAGGAAAATACTTATCCAAATGCACACTGTATGTAACAGTGGAACCCTGCCCCATGTGTGCCGGTGCCCTAGGTTGGTCGCAAATACAACGCATAGTATATGGAGCGGGCGACAATAGACGAGGGTTCTCATTATTCTCGAAAGAGGTGTTGCACCCCAAAACAAGTGTAACATCGGGCGTGATGGAAGAAGAATGCGCAAGCTTGATGAAAAAATTCTTTGAACTTAAAAGATAGGCACACTTTAAACCCACCACTCACATTCTTGTCACACATACTATAAACAAGGATTATACAAAAACAGAGATTATGAAAAAATATATACTTACAATATTACTACTTGTAGTAGCCCTGGCGGGATATTCACAAAGTTCGGCAGAAGCAAAAGCAATCCTCGACAAATCGTATCAATCATACGAAGCATCAAAAGGAATAAGAATAGAGTTCATATTTGCTGTAGTTGAGAACAATACCACACAAGTGCAACAAAATGGACTGGCAATGGTGAAGGGCAACAAATTTAAGATAGAAGCCGAGGGAGTAGAAACATGGTTTGACGGCAAAACTCAATGGATACTGATGAAGGATTATGACGAAGTGAACATTAGCGAGCCAACAAGCGAAGACCTTGCATCCATAAGCCCAACTGCACTATTGGGAATGTATAAATCGGGATTTAACATTGACAAGCCCATTGCAAAAACGGTGAACGGCAAAAAGGTTAGCGAAATAAAACTAACCCCCACAAGCACCCGTTCGGAGTTTGATAATATACTAGTTTCAGTTGACACATCAAGCCACGCTTTGGTGCAAATAATATTAACCCTAAAAAATGGAGTTAAGAATAAAATTGACATCAAAAGCTACAATACCAACTATAATTATGCAGATACAGACTTTGTATTCAACAAAAGCAAGTATCCAAAAGTGGAGATTATCGACCTAAGATAAGGCACAAAGACATATGAATAACATTTCATCTATATTTTTCATTTACGTCAAATAGATAATTATAATATCAGTTTTTGGTGTAGAAGATTAATTGTATCTTTGAGAAAAATATTTACATTATAAGCCTCTACTTCGATGAAGTATAGGAATTATCAAAACATTATTATACGTTATGAGAAATAAAGTACGTTGCTTGATTATCGGATCAGGACCGGCAGGATATACTGCTGCTATTTATGCTGCAAGAGCAAACTTAGAGCCAATGCTATTTGAAGGACTTCAGCCCGGAGGACAGCTAACCACCACTACCGAAGTAGAAAACTTCCCGGGATATCCCGAAGGAGTCACCGGAACGGAAATGATGGAAGACCTAAAAAAACAAGCTACCAGATACGGAACAGAGATTTATTCAGGCAGAGCTACTTCTGTTGATTTTTCGAACAAACCATTTAAGGTTACAATCGACAACGAAAACACGATTGAAGCAGACACAGTAATTATCTCAACCGGAGCTACTGCAAAATATTTAGGACTGCCCGACGAAGAAAAATACTCAGGACAAGGGGTTTCGGCATGTGCCACTTGCGACGGATTCTTCTATCGCAAAAAGAAAGTAGCCGTAGTGGGCGGTGGAGACACAGCTTGCGAGGAAGCTACATATCTATCAGGCCTAGCCGACAAGGTATATATGATAGTACGTAAAGATCACCTTCGCGCATCAAAAATTATGCAAGAGAGAGTGATGAATAATCCAAAGATTGAGGTTCTATTCGAACACAATACAATTGGTCTGTTTGGCGAAAACGGAGTAGAAGGTGCTCACCTTGTAAAACGCATGGGACAGCCCGACGAAGAAAAAGTGGATATAGCAATCGATGGTTTCTTCCTTGCTATTGGACACACTCCAAACACAGATATCTTTAAAGACTACCTGGAACTTGACGAAACAGGATATATCAAAATTCAAGACCCTACATCAAAAACTAACGTTGAAGGAGTATTTGCTGCTGGCGACGTAGCCGATACACTATACCGCCAGGCAGTAACAGCTGCCGGAATGGGATGTAGAGCTGCAATGGATGCAGAAAGATATCTTTCAGAAAAAGGATTGTAAGATTACAGCGTAATTTTCAAAACATAATATAGAGGCTGCAAAGCATGAAGTGAAACTTCGGCTAAGCAGCCTTTTTTTGCGCCTACATTTTAACATTAGCCCATATTTATCACAAAATGTAAAATTATATTTTCAATAAAAGGGCCATTTATGGTCAAATATAAATTTACATTTTTAGTTCCAGAATCATTTATCGTAAAATACAAATTTACATTCAGTGTTCCGGCATCATTTTACGATAAATATAAATCTATATTAACCATATTTCGACAGAAAAGTATTAAAGTAAACAAAAACATCAACACTCATGTAGGCTTAACCACCATTGGCAATACAATTTTAGGTGAAAAAGCACCATTTTGAGCCTAATGTAAAATTACATTTTTAGTTCCAGAGTCATTGTTCTAAAAATGTAATTTTACATTAGGACAGAATCTGTCACTCACGTTAATTTAATTAACATCATCGACCACAAAACAGGCACAAATAAACTTAAACTGGAATCTAAAACACACAAAAGACATCCAAAACACTCAACAAAATATCATATTCACCCACCCAACACACCAAAACCCCCATCACACAAATACACATACACACCCAAATCACTGACAAACAACAATTAAGCACACATACTAGCCCAACAGACAAATAAAAAACATTAATTCACATTTGGAAAATTAGCAAATACTAATAAAACACAACAACACAACAAACACGTGATCTCATTTTAACAATATGCATTATCCAAAAACATACAACTTCAATAACAGAAGAATACATATCACCATAAAAATTTTTGTAAAATCACAACAACATAATAAAGTTCGGATTTACACTTATTAAAGGATTTTACACTGAATCGCTACATAGACACAATCTATTAACCGATTTTACGTTAAATATTTCTATTTTTCCTATAAACAATATATCTTTGTAACTATAAATTAAAAATCACAGATAATGACGTAATGCGAAACATCTAAAAACTAGAATTCAGATTATTAAAGCGTTAAATTTCAAATTATTCAATTTAAAAACACTAGAGAATGAAGAGGAAAATTATTTTCAATCTAAAAGTAATGCTTGCGCTACTATTTAGCGTGGGTGTTCTATCCATTTCGGCTCAAAATATCACAGTAAGCGGAGTTGTAACCGATGACGAAGGCTTTGAGGTTATAGGAGCAACTGTGGTTGTGGTGGGCGATGCAAGTCACGGAACAGTGACAGATATTGATGGCAATTACATACTAAGCAATGTCCCTAGCGATGCCTCGCTACAATTTAGCTATGTGGGTCTCAAAACGCAAGTAATTCCCGTAGGCGGAAGAACCACTATCAATGTACAGCTAGTATCAGACACAGAGCTTCTTGACGAGGTGGTAGTAACAGCACTTGGCATCAAGCGTGACAAAAAAGCTTTAGGATACGCCATTCAGGAAGTTAAGAGTGACGATATCATTGGAGCACGTGAGATGAACGTAGCAAATGCACTTTCGGGGAAAATCTCAGGACTACAAGTTATCAAGTCTAACAACGGACCCGGTGGTTCATCTAAAATTGTTATTCGTGGTAATAGCTCGGTAACCAACCTCAACCAGCCACTTATAGTGGTGGACGGTGTGCCTATGGAAAACTTTGCAGGAGCCGACAACAACGACTACTGGAATCCAGGCACCGACATGGGTAACGGACTATCAGACATCAACCCTGAAGATATCGAAACTATGACAGTTCTAAAAGGAGGATCAGCAGCAGCACTTTATGGATCGCGTGCGGGCAACGGAGTTATCTTGATTACAACAAAAAGTGGATCAAGAAATGACGGACTCGGAGTAACCTTCTCCTCATCTGTATCGGCAGAGACCATCTTTATGACACCAAAGCTTCAAAACTCATTTGGACAAGGTAATAATGGTGCATATGACGAGCTTGTTTCATATAGCTGGGGACCCGCAATTGCAGGTCAAAGCTACACCAAATGGGATGGAACAACAGGTTCTATGAGAGCATATGACAACCTTGGAAATTATTTTGGAAAAGCAGGTCTTAATCTTACTGAGAATATATCTTTCTCACAGCAGTACAATAATGTTTCTGTTTACACCTCTATTGGTCGCACAGACGATTGGAGTATTACTCCCGGAGCTGACCTTAGCCGTACAAACATGACTTTGCGTGCCACATCTAAATTTGGCAACAACGAAAAATGGAGCACAGACGCAAAAGTTCAGTACATCAAAACAGACGCATTCAACAGACCGGTGAGCGGACAAAACCAATCAAACGTTTTCTTCACCATGTATGCATTGCCAAGATCTCTTGATATCAGAGACTTTAGCCACGCCATAGACGATACAGAAGGAAGAATGGTTTGGTACCAAAAAACAAGTCCTCAAATGAACCCATACTGGATGAGCAAGTATAGCATCACAAATGATGTTCGCGAGCGCTTCCTAATGCAAGGTTCTTTGAAATATGAATTCACAGATTGGTTGAACGCAGAAATCAGAGGAGGTACAGACATGTACTTCACTGAATATGACAATAAATTTTATGGCAGAAACCCATTAACCGAAACAGGACGTTATACATTTGGCCAGGACAAGTTTTATGAAAACAACTTTAGTGCATTAATTTCTGCACAAAAAGATAATGTATTTGGCAGATGGGGTCTTGGTGGTTCATTAGGTGGAAACCTTATGGAAAGAAAGAAAACAGGTATTAGCGGAGGACCGGGCGAACTGCTTGTTCTGAATCTGTTTACATTTGGAAATGCTAAGAACAACGTAAGTGCAGATCGTACATACAACGCAAAGAAAATCAATTCGATATATGGTACCGCACAACTTAACTATGCCGGATATCTATTTATTGATGGCACGTTTAGAAACGACTGGTCATCTACTTTGCATCCCGACAACAGATCTTTCTTCTACCCGTCTATCAGCACATCACTAGTAGTTAGCGATATGATAAATGCAGAAGGAAATGGAATGCCATCATGGTTTACATTTGCAAAAGTTAGAGCATCATTTGCTCAGGTAGGTAACGACCTTGACCCATATCAGCTTTACAACACCTACTCAATAGGTAAAGACCCCGAGAACAATGCAGTTGCAGGAACTAGCAACACACTATATGATTCTTCGGTAAGAAGTGAGCTAATCAGCTCGTGGGAAGTTGGTGCAGACCTTCGCTTCCTAAACAACAGACTTGGTTTTGACTTTGCATGGTATAAATCAAATGCACGTCGTCAATTGCTAAATCTTCCAATGGACCCATTAAGCGGGTATGGTAGCAAAAAAATTAATGCCGGTAACATTCAAAACCAAGGTGTGGAACTACAAGTTGAGGGAACCCCT
>CAZSKF010000069.1:0-12686 GCA_964607405.1 uncultured Proteiniphilum sp.
CAAGAACCGCTGATCCCATTCCTCCATTAATTACACCACTCTCAAGAGTAATGATGTGTTTATATGACTTAGCTATACCTCTTAGCATTTCCTCATCCAAAGGTTTTAAAAATAACAAATCAAAATGGGCTATGCTTAAATCATAATCAGATTCTACTTTTGCAATGGCTCGCATTGCATCATTACCAAGTGTGCCCAATGAGATGATTGCAACATCCTTCCCATCTTTTAGCTTTTTACCCTTTCCTATGGGTATAGATGTGCGTTCGTTTCTCCAGTCTATAAGTTCACCCTGACCTCTTGGATATCTAATTACAAACGGACCGTCATTATCATAAACAGCGGTATGCATCAAATTACGCAAATCATGCTCTGTTCTAGGTGCTGATATTATTAAATTAGGTATAGGTCTAAAATAAGCCAAATCAAATACACCATGGTGTGTTGGTCCATCTTCACCCACAATGCCAGATCTATCCAAGCACATGATGACTTTTAGATTTTGTAGAGCCACATCATGAATAACCTGATCGTAAGCTCTTTGCATAAATGAAGAATAGATATTGCAAAAGGGAATAAAGTTTTCTTTGGCTAATCCGGCAGAGAATGTAACAGCATGTGCTTCAGCAATACCCACATCAAAGGATCTTTCCGGAAACTCCTTCATTAAGTATGTCATAGAGCACCCGGTGGGCATAGCAGGAGTAATACCTACAATCTTTTCATTTTCTTTGGCAAGCTCCACTAAAGTGTGCCCAAAAACATCTTGATATAGTTGTGGTTGATTTATTTTGTTTTTAGATATTCTTACACCTGTTTCTTTATCAAATACACCCGGTGCGTGCCAAATGGTAGCTGCTTTTTCAGCAGGCTTGAAGCCCTTGCCCTTAATTGTTTTGACATGAAGAATTTTAGGACCCTTCATATCCTTGATATTATTTAAAACTCGCAATAGTTCAGGAAGATCATGTCCATCAACAGGTCCAAAGTATCTTATATTGAAGCCTTCAAACATATTCTGTTGTTGTGTTATCAAAGATTTCATGCTATTGTTAAAACGTAACATGATATTCTTCTCATCTTCCGTTATAATATTCTTTTTCTTGAATGATTGATAAACCTTATTTCTTACTTTATTGTATTTAGAAGAAGTGGTCATCTTAACCAAATAGTTTTGGAGTCCCCCAACATTGTTATCAATAGACATATCATTGTCGTTTAGTATGATAAGTAAGTTGTTGGGCTGAGAGGCAGCATTGTTAAGTCCTTCAAATGCCAATCCACCTGTCATTGATCCATCTCCAATAACAGCAACAACATGTCTGTTATCCTCCTTGTTGAGTGATGCGGCAACGGCCATACCCAATGCAGCCGAAACTGATGTAGAGGCATGACCCGCTATAAATGTATCGTATTCGCTTTCTTCCGGATTTGTGAAGCCCGACAGACCCCCTAGTTTTCTATTGGTGTGAAACTTGTCTCTTCTTCCAGTTAATATTTTATGCCCATATGCCTGGTGCCCCACATCCCATACTATTCTATCGTAAGGAGTGTTGTAAAGATAATGTAGAGCAACAGTTAACTCAACTGTTCCCAAGCTTGAAGCAAAGTGACCCGGATTATGAGAGAGCTGGTCTATGATAAACTCTCTCATATCTTCACATACCTCAATTAACTGTTGTGTATTAAGCTTTTTGAGATCTGTTGGGCTATTGATATCTTTTAAATATTTCATTTTAATTTTAGTCCTTCCCTGTTATTTTCTCTTTTGTACCCTATAAACGATTATTTAAGCTATAAGGTTTTGATTAGCATTTAATTTGCCATTTCTGAGAAGAATTTGACTCTCACCAAGCGTATCTCAGTTTCTTCAAATTCGGGAAGTTCCTCCATTGCTTTTGCCAAATCATCAGTATCAGCTTCTCTGAAATACTCATAAATCTGATCAATCACATCAAAGTCCATAACTTCATCAAGGAAGTAGTTTATGTTTATTTTTGTGCCTGAGTACACGATAGCCTCTACTTCATCCAGCATTTCACTAAAGTCTATTCCTTTTGATTCTGCTAAATCATCAAGAGCTACTTTTCTGTCAATTGCTTGCACTATCGAAACTTTAAGTTTTGATTTGTTTGCAACAGTTTTCACACGTAAGTCTTCAGGACGAATAATGTCATTTTCTTCTACGTGAGTTTTTATTAGATCAATAAACTCCTTACCATATCTCTTTGCTTTTCCTGAGCCCACTCCGGGAATGTTTTGCAATTCCTCAAGAGTTATAGGATATGAAGTAGCCATTGCCTCTAATGAAGCTGGTTGAAAAACTACATAAGGCGGTACGTTTAGCTTTTTCGCTATTTTCTTTCTCAAATCCTTCATCATAGAGAATAAAACAGGGTCGGTAGATCCTCCTCCGCCTCCACCTGCCATCATTCCATCTTCAGATTCGAAATCAGTCATTTCCATATCATCCTCATCATCTACTTTTGTGATTTTGAATGATACTGGTTTTTTCAAAAAGGCCTTACCCTTTTTTGTCATTTTTAAAATACCGTAGTTCTCAATATCTTTTTTAAGATAATCGTCAAGTAATGCCTGACGAATCACAGTCTCCCAAGTTCTTTCATCTTCATCAGATCCAGAACCGAACTCCTCGAGATTGTTGTGTTCATAAGTTTCAATTTCGGATGTTTCGTTTCCGATAAGAAAATTAATTAAATAATCGGCCTTATGCTTTTCCTTAAGCACAGAAACGGCCTCTAAAACTGTAACTAGTAACTCTTTAGCTTCCACTTTAATTTTTGGATTTAAACAATTATCGCAATTGCCACAATTGGGCTCATTGTAGTCTTCACCGAAATAGTGCAACAACATCTTTCTGCGGCAAATAGGCGTTTCGGCATAGGCTGCAGTTTCAAGCAACAATTGTTTACCAATTTCTTGTTCAGATATTGGTTTGCCTTGCATAAAACGTTCTAGTTTCTGCAAATCTTTGTTGCAATAAAAAACAATACAGTTTCCTTCACCTCCATCACGTCCTGATCTTCCTGTTTCCTGATAATACCCTTCTAAACTTTTGGGTATATCATAATGAATAACATATCTCACATCAGGCTTGTCTATTCCCATACCAAAAGCAATAGTGGCAACAATCACATCCACCTTTTCCATCAAAAAAGCATCTTGATTAGTGCTTCTGGTTGATGCATCCATGCCCGCATGATACGGCAGCGCACGAATGTTATTTGCTTGAAGAATTTGTGCAAAGTCATCTACTTTTTTTCGACTCAGACAATAAACTATTCCAGACTTTTGTCCTTGTGACAATATATACTTGATGATCTCTTTGTCTATATTATCTGTTTTGCTTCTAACTTCATAATATAAATTAGGTCTGTTGAATGATGATTTGAAAACCTCGGCATCCAACATCCCTAATGTTTTTTGAATATCGTGCTGAACTTTTGGTGTTGCAGTTGCAGTTAGCGCTATTATAGGACGCTCACCAATTTCATTTACGATAGGCTTGATTCTTCTATATTCAGGGCGAAAATCGTGTCCCCATTCCGAGATGCAGTGTGCTTCATCTACAGCATAAAAAGAAATAGTTATGCTTCTCAAGAATTCAATATTATCAGCTTTAGTGAGCGACTCAGGCGCAACATATAGAAGCTTAGTTTTACCTGAAACGACATCACGTTTCACTTGCTCAATTTCTGTTTTGTTTAGTGAAGAATTTAAAAAGTGTGCTATCCCATCCACTTCACTAAAATTGCGCATTGCGTCCACCTGATTTTTCATTAATGCTATCAGTGGTGATATTACAATTGCTGTACCCTCGGATAGTAGGGCCGGCAGTTGGTAGCAAAGCGACTTGCCTCCACCCGTAGGCATTAGCACAAAAGTATCCTTATCGGACAGTACACTTTCAATAATGGATTGTTGATTTCCTTTAAAAGTATCGAATCCGAAATACTGCTTTAAACCTTCCTTCAGATTTTTCTGTATTTCCATATTTTGGGGCATTTACGCTTCGAATTATTAATTGGTTTGTATTCTTTGGTATCTACAAATGTAAGAAAGAATTTTATAATTCGAAAACTAATCTTTTTCAAAAAATTAAAAGCTAAAATAGATGATATAGCTTGATTATACAAATTACTAATGTTAAAAGTATCTTTTTTGAAAATTAGACAATAAATATCCCTTTCTATAATGAAATTATAAAAATAACAGTGTGATAAATGATAATTTTGTTATGCTATCTTTAGGCGCTGAATTTCAGATTTCTCAAATTGTGAAATAGCATATTTGCGTGTAATATGCACTCTCTTTGTATCTTCAGATGGAGAATGAAACATTACGTCAATCATTATTGATTCCACAATAGATCTTAGTCCTCTGGCGCCTAGCTTAAATTCCACAGCCTTGTCCACTATATACTCATAAACACCTTTTTCGAACGTCAGCTTAATGTTGTCCATTAAGAACAGTTTCTCATATTGTTTTATGATTGAGTTTTTAGGTTCTGTCAGAATTTTTAGAAGAGCGTCCCTATCAAGTGGTTCCAGATAGGTTAGTATAGGTAGTCGTCCAATAATTTCGGGTATCAGTCCAAATGATTTTAAATCAGTAGGAGTGATATACTTCAACATATTGTCTCGATCTATGTTTTGACTTTTTGCGCTGGCCGAATATCCCACAACTCTTGTGTTAAGTCGCTGAGCAATTTTTTTCTCAATTCCATCAAATGCACCTCCACACACAAAAAGAATATTTTTAGTATTTACGGCAATCATTTTCTGGTCAGGATGTTTTCTTCCACCTTGAGGCGGTACATTCACTACAGATCCTTCCAATAGTTTTAGAAGACCTTGTTGAACACCTTCACCGCTCACATCGCGAGTAATAGAAGGATTGTCGCTCTTACGAGCAATCTTATCAATTTCGTCAATAAAAACGATACCACGTTCTGCCGCTTTCACATCATAATCTGCAACTTGCAACAGACGTGTAAGAATACTTTCAATATCCTCACCAACATATCCTGCCTCGGTAAGAACTGTAGCATCCACAATAGTAAAAGGTACTTTCAATAATTTTGCAATAGTCTTAGCCAGTAATGTTTTTCCTGTACCTGTAGCACCCACCATTATGATGTTTGATTTCTCAATCTCTACGTCATCGCTCAATACTTTTTGCAATATACGTTTGTAGTGATTATACACAGATACCGACATATAACGCTTAGCATCATCTTGTCCGATAATATATTGATCTAGAAATTTCTTTATTTCACGAGGTTTAGGAAGAGAATCAAATTTGATATCTAAAGAATCCTTTTCACTCTTCATTGCATCCAACACAATCTCATGCGCTTGTGCAGAGCATGTTTCACATATAAAACCCGAAACTCCTGAAACAAGTATCTTTACCTTGTCCTCACCACGTCCACAAAAACTACACGTATTACCATTGTTTGCTTTTTTCGCCATTTTTGAAATGTTAATTTGAAAATTACGGAGCTACTTATTTAGCAGCTCCGTTATAATTGTTTCTATTTTTTAAGAAGTATGTCATCTATCATTCCATACTCTTTTGCTTCTGCTGCACTCATCCAGAAATCTCTGTCCGAGTCTTTTGCTACTTCCTCAATTGGTTTGCCTGTGTGGTTAGAGATAATAGTGTTTAGCTCTTTTTTCACTCTGGCAATCTCTCTTGCGGTAATCTCTATATCTGATGCCTGCCCTTGCACCCCTCCCAGTGGTTGATGAATCATCACACGTGAGTGTGTCAGAGCAAATCGCTTTTGCGGAGCTCCCGACACTAGCAATACTGCAGCCATAGATGCAGCCATTCCAGTACAAATAGTGGTCACATCACTTGATATAAATTGCATTGTATCGTAAATGCCATATCCTGCATATACCGATCCACCCGGCGAGTTTATATATATAGAAATGTCTTTTCCCTGATCTGCCGAATCTAAATAAAGCAATTGGGCTTGGATTACGTTTGCTGTGTAATCATCAATTTGAGTACCCAGAAAAATAATTCTATCCATCATCAAGCGCGAGAATACATCCATTTGTGCAACGTTAAGCTGACGCTCTTCAATAATTGTGGGTGAAATATATCCACTTGCAGTTATTGCGTTGGCATATCCGTCCAAACGATTGCCACTCATGCCTAAATGCTTTACCGCATATTTTCTAAAATCACTTTGCATAATCTTTTAATCTTTTAGTTATACCGGCTTGTTTAGGCCGGTACATGATGTTTGTAACTCTTTTTTAATTAGTAATACACTAATACTATAAAACAACTGCAAATATTATGCCAATGATTTTATTTAAGAGTTAAATATAAAACATCTCTGTTATATTAAAACTGTGCAGCTCTTTATTATTCTTCCGAGCTGTCTTCTTCTTCTGCATCTGCAGGAACTTCTTCGCCTTGGCTTTCTTGTAAAACTTTTTCGAAGTCTTTTGACAAAATCTCTTGCTCGTCAAGTTTGATCTGTCCTTTCAACCAGTCGCCAACTTTGTTTTCGATAAGTCTATCATACATATTACGTGATGTAGCCTCGTCTTGTAGCATGCTTTGTGCATAGTTTGCAAGCATCTCGTTGGTTAGGTTGTTCATGCCATATTGCGCAAATTGAGCTCTAGCCACGTCGATAGCAAATTGTTGCATCTCGTCATCTTCTACTTTGATATCATTCTCTTTAACAATTTTCTCTTTTGCTAAGTGATACTTCAAGTCTTCGATGATTTGTGGATACTCATCCTCAATTTTCTCAGCTGTATTGTTTTCGTTAGCTACTACCAGCCATTTTTTTAGGAAAGCATCAGGGAATTCCAGATTCTCCAATTTGCTTATAATTAGCTTGCGAGCTTCAGCGTTGAATAAATTGTCAGCAGCCGGTTTAGTTTGAGAAACAAACGACTCAACAATTTTTTCTTTAAACTCTTCAATGCTTGTTACGGCACCTTCGCCCAATACTTTGTCAAACAGCTCTTGGTTAAGTTCTGCCTCTTCGTAGCGAGTCACTTCTTTAATATTAAAAGTGAAGTCTGAGTTTATATCTTCAAGCGCATCTTTGTCAACATTTAATAATGATGAAACCTCAGATGCATTATTGTCATAAGCAGTTTTTGGATTGAATGTAACAACATCACCAGCTTTTGCGCCAACAAATTTTTCTTTTGTAGCTTCATCTTTAATGTAAGATGGCATGATGATACCGTTCTCTACAACAATACCTTCTTCTTTAGGCTCATTGTTATCCAGCTCAGTAATAATTCCTTTCAGAAGGTCAGTTTCAATTGCACCTTCTTCTACAGTCTTAAATGTGCCTGCATTTTGTTTGATGCTATTAAGTTGCTCCTCTATTACATCTTCTTCCGGCTTCACGTTGTAGTATTTAACCACATCTTCTTCGCCAAACTGAAGATCAAATTCAGGTGCTAAAGCAATATCAAATTTGAATTCGAAGTCAACATCGTTATCAAAGTTGATTTCTTTTTGTTCTGTTTCGTTAGGTAGTGGTTCCCCCAAAATATTCAAATCATTTTCTTTGATATATTTAAACAACTCACCGCTAACCATTTTGTTGATTTCTTCAGCAAGAACCGATTTGCCATACATTTTCTGTACAACTCCCTTCGGCACTTTTCCTTTTCTGAATCCAGGAATTTCTGCACGATTGCGGAATTGATTTAGAGCTTTGTCCACGTTCGACTGATAATCAGCTTGTTCTAGTTCAATGGTTATAATGCCATTTACGTTGTCTGTTTTGTTGAGTGATACCTTCATTTATACTTATTATTTAGTCTTATTTCTATGTTATTGTTATGAAAATCAGCTATTTTAAATGTTAAAACCGATTTTGGAAAATTGCATGCAAAAATACAGTATATATATTAAACCACAAAAGATATTTGATTGATAATTGTTTAAACATTGCAAAATAAGAGAATTACATAAGTTCAAAATTAGTATCTTTGCCGTTTTAAAACTTCAAAACAATATGCTGCAACATAGTTCCAACAGGTCTTTAATATTTCATCTAATCCTTTATTCGCTGATAGGTGCTTTCCTTGCAGTACTTATTGGACTTCTCTTGGTCTTTTTTATTCCCGCTTCAGGAGATGACGTATTGGTGCTTCGTGTAAGCATCATTTTGCAAGACATGTTTGTTATGTTTCTTCCTGCATATTTAGTTTTCAAGTTTAGTGCTCAGCGGCCTTTCTATATGTTGGGCATGAAGAAGGATGGAGCTATGGGCGAGAAGCTGCTCTTTTCATTGTTGGTTTATATAGCGGCAGTTGTTGGCACATCAGTGCTTGCAATGTGGAATGCCAATATTGTTTTTCCTGAATTTCTTTCAGGGTTAGAGACAATATTCAGAGATATGGAAGATTCGGCAATGGAAACAACCAAGAAGTTCTTCTCGGGCAGTAGCTTTTCTGATTTGGCCATAAATATATTTGTAGCTGCATTTATGGCAGCCTTGGTCGAGGAGATGTTTTTCAGAGGAGCTTTGCAGCAACTCTTGTCCAAGTGGTTCAATAATGGTCACGGGGCAGTTTGGGTCACAGCTTTTATATTTAGCGCCATTCACCTTCAGTTCTTTGGTTTTGTTCCACGACTAATTATGGGAGCTATATTAGGATATTTGTTTCTATACACCCGCAATTTGTGGGTTCCCATTTTCTATCACTTCGTAAACAATGCAATGGTTATATTCGTCAACTTCTATTGGGGCGAAACCAGTTTTGTGAAAGAAATGGATACTGCAAAACCAACTATTGCTGCATGGATTTTGTTATGTATTAGCTTTGTTGTTACTCTTGCTTTGTTTGCAAAGTGGGGACGAAAACTTCAAAAAGCGTAATGCAATTAATAAGTAATAATAATAAGTAAACAGTTTAATTATGATTCAAGTAGGAGATATTATATTATCAGACGAAATATTTGAAGAGCACTTCATTTGTGATTTGTCCAAATGTAAAGGCTCTTGTTGTGTTGAGGGTGATGCCGGTGCACCTCTTGAACCGGAAGAAGTAGAACAAATCAATTCTATATTGCCAATTATATGGGACGATCTTTCGCCACAGGCACGTGATTTGATTGAGTCGCAGGGAATATCTTATGAAGACTATGACGGCGAGCAAGTTACTTCCATTATAAATGGTCGTGAGTGCGTGTTCACGTATGTAGATGAAGACGGCGTAACTAAGTGCGCCATAGAAAAAGCAAATCGCGAAGGTCGCACCGATGTGCGTAAACCAATATCGTGTCACTTGTATCCAATTCGTGTTAAGAAATATCGCGGATACACGGCTCTCAACTATTCTCGTTGGTCAATTTGCAAACCCGCCATAGCTTTAGGCAAAGCCCATGGAGTTAAGATTTATCAGTTCCTGAAAGAACCATTAATCCGTGCTTATGGAGAAGAGTGGTACGAAGATGTATGTGAGGCGGGTAAACTATTGGAAGAATCTAAAAAATAAAACAATATGAAAATAGCTTTAATTATTCTAGGCATAGTGGTAGTAGTGATAGCTGCCCTGATTGTTTATGCCCGTCACAAATTCAAAAACATGCCATTGGCAGATCCACACGAAAGTATATTGATACTCAATGAGAAGAACTTTAACCAGCGACTACGTAATAAGCTGGTGTTAGTTGACTTTTGGGCCGAATGGTGCGCACCCTGCCGTGTGATGTTGCCCACGCTTAATGATGTGGCATCAAGCAGCGACGGAAGTTATATGGTTGGCAAAGTAGATGTGGATAAGAATCAAGCATTATCGCAAAAGCTCAATGTGCGAAGCATTCCAACCCTAATAGTGTTTAAGAATGGCAAAGAAGTGGCCAGATATGTAGGTATCAAAACAAAAGGCTTCCTTGTTGATGAGCTAAAGAAACTATCATAAGAATAATTCTTTTGAAAGTATATTGTGTAGAGGCGGTGCATTTAGCGCTGCCTCTACTTGTATATATGTTATTCCGCTCTGCTATTAATTATTTTATAATAGTAGCAAAATCTTCAATATTATCATCCACGTATTGAGCTATGATAAAGGTTTGTTCCTCCTCTATTTCCATGTATTTCTCCTCAAGTTCGTCAAACTCCTCATATTGTTCATACATAGCCATAAACTCCTCCTCGGTGGTTTCTCTCTCCAAGTCCTGCTTGTTGGCATCATATATCTCTTTTGCTTTGTAAAGAATCTTTGACAAGTCTCTGGCACCCATTTGTCTCAATGCCTTGGCCGTGGGATTATCAAATATATACCCACCATATCCATTTTGTATTAGCTGCACAAATCCTCCCTCACGAATCTCATCCGTAAAGTATCTAAAAGCAAGTATCGTGTGTTGATAACCGTTCAGCTTGTCCATATTTGCCGATGTCATCCCATCTTCCATCACTTTTATGTATGCATCCGAAAAAACTTTAAGGAATTCGTCCATACCTTTTTCGGCAGCTTCAATAATATTTTTCTCTTCTATCTGTATCATATCTCAGTTGAGTAATTATTTTTTTGTAAAAGTAGTTACTTTATTTTGAAAAAAAAGATTATTTTTGCCCTTGAACATTAATTTTATAATCTTAATCTTTGCGTTATGGCAATAATCAAACCATTTAAGGGGGTGAGACCACCCCAAAAGTATGTTGAACAGGTGGCATCACGTCCCTATGATGTTTTAAATTCTGAAGAGGCACGTGCTGAAGCCGAGGGTAATGAAAAATCACTTTACAGAATTATTAAACCTGAAATTGATTTCCCTGTGGGAAAAGATGAGCATGACGATGATGTGTACATGAAGGCAGTAGAAAACTTCAATATGTTTCAGGAGAAAGGGTGGTTGGTACAAGACGATCAAGAGATGTATTATGTGTATGGCCAAACTATGAATGGCAAAACGCAATACGGCCTTGTGGTATGTGCTTATGTAGAAGACTACATGAGTGGAAAAATTAAAAAACACGAGTTGACCCGAAAAGACAAAGAAGAGGACCGAATGAAGCACGTTAGAGTAAATGATGCCAACGTTGAGCCCGTTTTCTTTGCTTATCATTTTAATGAAGAACTCGACAATATTGTAGCAAGAGTTATTAGCGAAAAGCCCGAATATGATTTCACATCCGTTGATGGAGTGGGGCATCACTTCTGGTTAATACCCGATAGTGGAGATATTAAAAGAATCACCGAGATATTCGCTACCTTCCCTGCTATGTACATTGCAGATGGGCACCATCGTTCGGCAGCTGCTGCATTAGTTGGAGCCGAGAAGGCCAAAAATAATCCTAATCATAAAGGCGACGAAGAGTATAACTACTTTATGGCAGTTTGTTTCCCCGACAATCAGCTGACTATAATTGATTATAATAGAGTGGTGAAGGACCTGAACGGACTGACCGACGAGGAGTTTCTGAAAAAACTAGAAGCAAGCTTTGATGTTGAGGAAAAAGGTTCTGATATTTATAAACCCGACAGGTTGCACAATTTCTCAATGTATCTTTCGGGCAAGTGGTATTCTCTGACTGCCAAAGATGGCACCTATGATGATAGTGACCCAATAGGCGTGCTAGATGTAACTGTATTGTCAAACTTGGTGCTCGATGATCTTTTGGGTATCAAAGATTTGCGCACCGACCAGCGAGTTGATTTTGTGGGCGGCATCCGTGGTTTAGGAGAGCTACAATCGCGAGTTGACAGTGGCGAGATGCGAGTGGCGTTTGCTTTATATCCCGTTTCGATGAAACAACTTATGGATATTGCAGATACTGATAATATTATGCCTCCCAAAACCACATGGTTTGAGCCAAAGCTACGCTCGGGCCTAGTGATACACAAATTACAATAGTATGAACTATACATCTATTGAAGGATAGCAAAAAGCGGCAAACTAATGATTACACTTAGTTTGCCGCTTTTATTATATATCGTTTTGCGATTATTAAAAGGGAAGATCATCCGTATCTCCTTCGTTGGGATCAAAAGGAGGGAAATCCGGAACATCATTAGTTGCAGCTGGTGCTTGCCCCGGCTGACTGCTGTCTTGTGCCATCACTTTCCATGCCTTCACGTCTGTGTACCATCTGCCATTATACTCACGGCTTTCCACATCAAAATCTATAGTATATAGGCTATCTACATTTAGCGCCACACCATTAAATTTATCACCCCACATCGAGATGCATATTTTCTTTGGATACTGATCTTGTGTCTCTACAATAATGTCTTGTTTTTTCCATTCTCCATTTCTTCCCATGCCCGATTGCAATGGAAGAACCTGAATTAGCTTAGCTGTTATTTGCATAATTGTTGTTTGTTTTCTTTTTTTGAAGTGCGAATATAGTATGAAAAAGGGAGATGGGCAAATAATAATTTAGTCTGTATTTCTTTTTGAATAAGTAGTCTGATTTATTATATGAAGCTTAAGGTTGTTTTGTGAGTTGTAAAGTTTTGAGGGGAATTAATCTACTATGCGAGGTCTTTAAATTGAGTAAGCTTCTTTCTTTTGTTGAAATAAGGATAAATATACGCATTATAATAAATAAGTTGATGTGAATATTCTTTTTTTATTGAACTTGCTATGTAGGTGTACAATTCCTCAAATACATAAATGGTGTTGGTGTTTATACCAGAGAAGTATTTTTTATCTCA
>CAZSKF010000070.1:0-9994 GCA_964607405.1 uncultured Proteiniphilum sp.
AAAGTACATTAATTTTTTAAATTTCAAGAATATGGTAAGTTACAAAGAATTGGGTCTCGTAAACTCAAAAGAAATTTTTAAAAAAGCATTTGAAGGCGGTTATGCTATTCCTGCATTCAACTTCAATAACATGGAGCAATTGCAAGCTATTATTTCAGCTTGTGTAGAAACAAAATCTCCAGTTATTTTGCAAGTTTCTAGTGGTGCACGTAAGTATGCAAACCAAACACTACTTCGCTATATGGCACAAGGTGCTGTACAATATGCAAAAGAGTTGGGCTATGAGATTCCTATCGTACTTCACCTCGACCACGGTGATAGCTTTGAGCTATGTAAAGATTGTATCGACAGCGGTTTTTCATCAGTAATGATTGATGGCTCACATCTTCCATACGAAGAGAACGTTGCATTGACAAAAAGAGTGGTTGAATATGCTCACCAACACGGTGTAACTGTAGAGGGCGAATTAGGTGTTCTAGCTGGTATTGAGGATGATGTAGTAGCTGAGCACAGCACATATACTGAACCAGACGAGGTTGTTGACTTCGTAACACGTACCGGTGTTGACTCTTTGGCTATTTCAATTGGTACTTCTCATGGTGCAAACAAATTTACTCCGGAACAATGTACACGTGACGAGAATGGACGTTTAGTTCCTCCTCCATTGCGTTTTGATATTCTTGAGGAAATTGAGAAACTTATCCCTGGTTTCCCAATCGTATTGCACGGTTCTTCATCAGTTCCACAAGAGCATGTTGAAACTATTAATAAATACGGTGGTGCACTTAAAGACTCAATCGGTATTCCTGAGGAGCAACTTCGCAAAGCCGCAAAATCTGCAGTATGTAAAGTTAATATCGACTCTGACGGTAGATTGGCTATGACTGCAGCTGTTCGCAAAGTATTTGCTGAATCTCCAGCTGAGTTTGACCCACGTAAATATTTAGGACCTGCTCGTGATGAGTTGAAAAAGCTTTATATGCACAAAACTGAGCACGTATTAGGCAGCGCTGGCAAAGCTTAATAATAAATAGATTACTAAAATTTGGGACCATCTCGAAATGAAGCTTGACTTCAAACGAGATGGTCCCTTTTTTTATGTTATTAGTTAGTTAGCTCTTTAAGTCTATATCATCAATAGATATTATCTTCTTTGATATTGCATAGATTGTTAATCCTGACTGACTTCGGATACCAGTCTTTGATGAAATGTTTTTTCTGTGAGTAACCACCGTGTGAATACTAATATTAAGTGCTTCGGCAATTTCCTTATTAGATTTACCATGCACCAGGTTAGTAAGAACATCTATCTCGCGCTCTGTTAGATTATCTGCGTTAGAGTTGCTTTTATTCTCACTACTCTCTGATGTCCTCACTATCTTATTGAGAACATGTGGTATGGAATCATATACAGTGAATGTGTCATCTAACAATTGTGCCAAGTCGTTGTCAATTATCCCCATATTTAAACCTATTATCGACAAGTTAGGGTAGTTATTTTTGACTTTCTTCACCTCTTTGGTTCTGTTCACCAGCTGCATTGGATTTGTAACTAGGATATCTACATGTTTCGAATGTATTATTTCCTGAAAATCCTCAAGTGATGATACTTTGCAAACACTACAGTCTAATTCTGAATGAGTAAGCACGTTATATAATCCTTCATATATTATGTCGGAATATACCATTACTGCAATATGTATGCGATTTATACTCATTATGCTTTCTCCATATTATAACCATAGGGAATAAGGATTGTTTCCTCTATCAGCGAGTGAATATAGAGATCATACTCAAGTTCGAAAAGCGCAAATAGCAATCTTCTTTTTAAGTTTAAATCGTAGCTTATATTTATGTGCTTAAGCAAAAGATTTTTTAAATCTTTCAGTTTAAGCTCGATATCAGTATGGTGGTCACTATATTCTTTTGCCGAATATAGCTCCTTTTGCTCTTCTTTATCACTGTGAATCAGTTTCACAAAATATGGAAATGCAACATTATCTTCATAATCTAAGTGGTCCATCACCTCAGCAAAATATTCGTCAAAGAATTGCTCAAGCAACACAAGCTCCTTGCCGGGATGTCTTTCTTGCAGAAGATGAATATATGTGCTGATTTGAGGATATTTGTCTTCTCTATAGTATCTGTGGCTGTTTCTCAAGAATTTTATTGTCGCCATTACGTCTCCGATATTCTTGAGAGGATTCTCTTTGGGCTTGAATCCATTATATAGATTTGCAATAGCTATAAACAGCTTCTCGCTAATACCTCTTCCTTCGCATAGTTGGCGAACCGTTAGATCGTCAACTCTAAAGTCCATCTCAAAATGCTGCATCATTAATAAAAGAGTATGATTCTCTTCTATTAAATCATAGACTTTCATGTCACATTTTATAAACGTTTTGCACGCTATGTTCATTTTGTTCTATTATAATGTAATGTATATTACAAATGTACATAAAAGTTTTTACTTATACACAGAGTGGTCACAAAACACAGAGTTTTTCACCTTTACGCAATCCGAAAACATAAAAAACATTTGACCTGATTTTCTGATAGCAGAAAGGCATGGTAAATATCTTAGGCTTGCTTTTCTTATTGCAGAATGGTAGTAAAAGTCTTTGTGAGGAGTTGTCTTTTTAATTCTTGATAATAATGATTATTTTTGCAGTTAAATAAAAAACAATTGTATGGAAGATTTTAATACTTTATTAGTGAATAGAAGAAGCTATAGAAAATATACTGATCAACCGCTTGGTGGAGACGAGGTGCAGTTGATTCTTGAATCGGCACTTCTTTCGCCTACATCCAAAGGAAGCAGAGGGTGGGAGTTTGTAGTAGTGGAAGATAAAGAGATGCTTGCCAAGCTTGCAAACTGTAAACCTAGTAATGCGGCCTTTATTGCAAAAGCCCCATTGGCTGTTGTTGTGTTGGGCAATCCGATGGAAAGCGATGTCTGGATTGAGGATGCATCTATAGCATCATATAGCATGCAATTGCAAGCTGAAGCGCTTGATATTGGCAGCTGCTGGGTTCAGGTGCGTGGTCGTAACTTTACAGACACGGTAACTTCGGCCGAATATATTAATGAGTTGTTGGATATTCCTATGCCATTGCAGGTTCTAAGTATCATTACATTCGGAAAAAAGGAAAAACAGAAAAATCCTGCTAATTTGGATAAACTGATGTGGGAGAAGATTCATATCGGTAAGTTTTCAGTTTCAAACCCAGAGGAATAATGGCATCACAATATAATAAACAGTCCGACAAAATGGCATGGGGTGTTACGCTGCTAGTGTTTGGCGGTCTGATACTGCTAGATAAGCTGGGAATTACTCAAATGCTGCCTTTTGCCAGATTTTTGCAAAGCGCAGGCACATATTTTTTGGCAGCGGGAATAATATTTTTAATCTATAAGCGCGAGAAAACTATGGGACTTGTGCTTTCTATTATAGGTGTTATTATTCATTCAGATATTTTCTTTGGTTGGATGCGAACGTATCAAAACCTATTTGTGCCAATAGCTTTATTGGTGGTGGGGTTGATACTGGTATTATCAAACAGAACCAAATGAGCTTATAAACAAATCACACTACACTTTTATTAATTAACACAATATATAATTTATGAGCGCAATCAATTATGACTTGACAAAGATAAAGTCCTTTATTTTTGATGTGGACGGAGTGTTGTCAAGGCAAACAGTGCCACACGCTGAAGATGGTCAGCCATTACGAACCACAAACGTAAGAGACGGTTATGCCATTCATCATGCCTTGCGATCTGGTTTTGATGTGGCTGTAATTACCGGCGGTAGATCAGAAATAGTGCGTAAGCGACTAGAAATACTAGGAGTAGAGCATATCTACATGAAGGCTTATGATAAGACAGAGCAGTTGGCCGACTATATACAAAAAACAGGTTTTCAGCCCGAAGAGATTGTTTATGTGGGAGATGACTTGATTGACTATCTTGTTATGCAAAAGGTGGGCTTGCCTATAGCGCCTGCTGATGCGTGTCCCGAAATAAAGGCAATATCCAAATATATTTCCCCTGTGTTGGGCGGAGAAGGGGTGGCAAGAGATGTTATCGAGCAAGTAATGAAGGTTCAGGGTAAATGGATTACTGATAATACTTTTTATTGGTAAACATAGACTTTTAAATAAATAATAAATTGAACTTTATATTTGTTTAATCGCATATTGTTTTGATGAATAGTGTATAAATAGTTTCTATTTGTAAATTTAAAATCCAAATTGCTTTTAATTAGTATTTTGACTGCAACAGGCTGATACAAAAGTGGATAAAGATTTAACATTCAATAGTTGAATACATTCAAAACATCTATTAAATTTGCGATAAACCAATAAATACCACACAATAAAATGGCAAAAAATAAAAAAGTAGTAGGCTACGTAGTTGTAAATACGCAAAGATGCAAAGGTTGTAACATTTGCGTAGTGGCTTGTCCTGATAATGTATTGGACCTTCAGCCGCGAGAAGTGAATGATCGTGGATATCACTATGTGTATATGAAAAATCCTGAGGATTGTAATGGCTGCACCAGCTGTAGTACCGTATGCCCCGATGGGGTGCTTACTGTTTACAGAAAACGTTTGGAACAGTAGAAAAGTATATACCTAAATTTATTCTTTTAATCTTGAACAAAAAACAAGAGACTAAAAAGATCTCAGAAAAACTTAATTTCAAATTATGACAGAAGAAATAACATTAATGAAGGGTAACGAAGCCATTGCTCATGCAGCTATTCGTTATGGCGTAGATGGTTACTTTGGATACCCAATCACTCCTCAATCAGAAATTATAGAAACATTGATGGAGGAGGCTCCATGGAAAACAACCGGTATGGTTGTTCTGCAGGCTGAAAGTGAAGTAGCAGCAATTAATATGGTGTATGGCGGTGCCGCATGTGGCAAGTATTCTATGACTAGTTCATCCAGCCCGGGTGTCAGTCTCAAACAAGAAGGTGTTTCTTATCTTGCAGGTGCCGAGTTGCCTTGCCTTATAGTGAATGTGCAACGAGGAGGCCCCGGTTTGGGAACTATTCAGCCATCACAGTCTGATTACTTTCAAACAGTGAAGGGTGGAGGACATGGTGATTATAGACTTATAACTCTTGCGCCAAACTCAGTTCAAGAAATGGCTGACTTTGTTGCGCTAGGATTTGATCTTGCATTTAAATATCAAAATCCTGCAATGATATTAACTGATGGCGTTATTGGTCAGATGATGGAAAAAGTGAAACTTCCCGAACAAAGAGAGCGCCGCACCGAGGCCGAAATTAGAGAGCAATGTCCGTGGGCTACTTTGGGCAAACCTGCCGATAGAGGTCCTAATATTATTACTTCTCTAGAACTAGATGCTGCTAAGATGGAGGAAAACAATCTTCGTTTTCAAGCAAAATATAAAGTAATAGAGCAAAATGAGGTAATATATCAGGAAATTATGTGTGAAGATGCTGATTACATTCTGGTAGCCTTTGGATCATCTGCACGTATATGTCAAAAAACTGTTGACTTGGCACGCGCTGAAGGTATAAAGGTTGGTTTGTTGCGTCCTATCACCCTTTGGCCGTTCCCTACCAATATCATTAATGAATATGCAGATAAAGTGAAAGGAATGCTAACTGTTGAGCTTAATGCAGGGCAAATGGTTGAGGACGTTCGTTTGGCTGTAAATGGAAAAGTGCCTGTAGAGCATTATGGACGTCTTGGCGGTATTGTGCCTACTCCAGATGAAGTGCTTGAGGCATTAAAAGAAAAACTTATTAAATAAAAAACAATTATGAATCGAAAACTCAATAGGATATCTTCAATGCTTTTTATGCTATTTGTATTAGCAACCATCGTGGTGTATTTTGTTACAGACAAAAATATGAAGTGGACATGGATTACTGGTATGATAGCACTATTTCTTTACTTTGTTAGTCGATTCACAAAATACAGATAAATCATGGATGTAAATAATATAGTTAGCCCGGAAAACTTGGTACACACCAAGCCCGAGATCATGAATGATAATTATATGCACTATTGTCCCGGATGCTCTCATGGTGTTGTGCATAAGCTTGTAGCAGAGGTTATAAAAGAATTAGATATACAAGAAATAACCATTGGTATTGCTCCGGTGGGTTGTGCCGTTTTTGCCTATAAATACTTGGATATCGACTGGCAACAAGCAGCTCATGGTCGTGCCCCTGCTGTAGCTACAGCAGTAAAGCGACTTAATCCCGACAAGATGGTATTTACTTATCAGGGTGATGGCGACCTTGCCGCAATTGGAACAGCCGAAACAATTCATGCTGCTAATCGTGGCGAAAACATTGCTATTGTTTTTATCAATAATGGAATTTATGGTATGACCGGCGGACAGATGGCTCCTACTACTCTTAGCAAGATGGTAACATCTACCAGCCCTGACGGAAGAGATGTTCAAACAATGGGTGGACCGCTCAAGATACTTGATATGTTGGCACCATTAGACGGAGTGTGTCTAGCCACGCGCGTAAGTGTTCACACACCTGCGGCAGTAAGAAAGGCCAAGCGAATGATTAAGCAGGCATTTCAAAACTCTATGGACGGTAAGGGTACATCTATCGTTGAGGTGGTTTCTACTTGCAATGCAGGATGGAAAATGACACCCGTAGCGGCAAATGATTGGATGGTAGAGAATATGTTCCCCGTTTTTCCAATTGGCGACTTAAAGAATATTTAATCTAAAATCATAATAAGATGTTACAAGAGATAGTTATTTCAGGATTTGGCGGACAAGGTGTTCTGTCGATGGGTAAAATACTGGCGTTCTCGGGCATTATGGAAGACAAAGAAGTATCATGGTTTCCTGCATACGGCCCCGAACAGCGAGGCGGAACAGCTAATGTTACTGTTATCATTAGCGACGACTTGATTAGTTCGCCAATCGTAAATCAATTTGATGTTGCAATAATATTGAATCAACCTTCACTGGACAAATTTGAATCAAGAGTTAAGCCGGGCGGAGTATTGATTTATGATGATTATGGAATTCAAAAAGAACCAACTCGTACAGATATACAAGTGTATAAAATAAAAGCAATGGAAGAGTCACTCAAGATGGATAATACCAGAGTATTTAATATGATAATACTTGGTGGCTTGTTGAAGATTTCTCCAATTGTGCAATTAGAAAACGTAATGGAGGGATTAAAGAAGTCTCTTCCCGAGCGTCATCATCACCTGCTGCCTATGAATGAGAATGCCATATGCAGAGGTATGGAGCTAATTGAAAAAGTGCAAGTAGCAGTCAATAATTAATTGTATCTGATATAGTAAGGGCCGATCTGAGTTTGTTATTCAGGTCGGCTTTTTGGTTTTCTGTCGTTTGGTCTTCTGTTGTTTCTGCGTTTTGGTTTATCAGAAGAGCCTGATGCTTCCGAAGTCTTTTTAAAATTGCGCCTTCTGTTGTTTTTAAAACCACCCGGTTTTTTTCTTTCTTTTCTATATTCCTCAGGGTTATACTTTGGTGCTTCACCCAATTCGGGATCTATTGGAATCTTATAAATCTCCTTTTGAAGAAACTCCTCAATCTTCGAAAATCTAAGCTGCTCCTCGGGTGCAACCAATGTGATTGCCACGCCTGAGTCTCCTGCTCGTGCTGTACGTCCAATTCTGTGAACATAATCTTCAACATCAAACGGAACATCAAAGTTGATAACCAAAGAGATATCGTCAATATCTATTCCTCGGGCCACAATGTCTGTAGCTACCAATATATCCACTCGCTCGTGCCTAAACTCATGCATCACTTTGTCGCGCTCAGCCTGCTCCAGGTCCGAGTGCATTGCATCTGCCGATACTCCAAGTCTTTTTAGCACCCTTGTAATATCTTTTACCTTTTGCTTCTTGCCCGAAAACATTATCACTTTCTTTGGCTTTTTATCCTCAAAAAGCTTTTTGATTATTTCCATCTTTTGTGGCTCGTGGCATATGTATGCAGACTGAAGTATCGATTCAGGTGGTTTTGAAATGGCAATGGAAATAATGTGAGGATTATTTTGAATTGTTTTTGCCATTTCCTGAATCTTGGGAGGCATTGTGGCAGAAAACATAATTGTTTGTCTGTCCTTAGGCAAAAGCTTTTCGATTTTCATTATATCTTCATAAAAACCCATGTCCAGCATTCTGTCTGCCTCGTCAAGAATGAAATATTTTACGCCCGAAAAATCAATGTCATATATATTGATGTGCGATAGCAGCCTCCCCGGTGTAGCTACCACCACATCGGCCCCGCTCTGCAAGCCTCTCTTTTGTATATTCCATGCATCTCCATCGTTGCCACCATATACAGCCACCGACGAAAATGGAGTAAAATAAGAAAATCCCTCCATCTGCTGATCTATTTGTTGGGCCAGCTCTCTGGTTGGTGCCATCACTATGGCGTTCACTTTATTTTTATCGTGCGGCTCAGAAAGTAGGTTATTTATAAGCGGCAATAAAAAGGCCGCCGTTTTTCCCGTACCAGTTTGTGCACAAGCGATAATATCTTTCTTTTCTAATATAACAGGTATGGCTTGAGCTTGTACCGGTGTTGCTTCAGAGAAGTTCATGGCCTCAAGACCATCTAGAAGTTCACTGCAAAGGGGGAGTTCTTTAAATAACATTTTTCGAGTTTTTATTTCTACAAAGATACTATTAATTATGATTTTTCAATTATTTCGAAATAAATTCCTCAGAATGTTTTTTCTTTAAAAAAAATGTTTTACCTTTGCAGTCGCAAATAAGGAGATAATCCTTGGAGAGATGGCAGAGTGGTCGATTGCGGCGGTCTTGAAAACCGTTGAGGTGTGAGCCTCCGGGGGTTCGAATCCCTCTCTCTCCGCAACTATTTTTACAACCCTTTACAAGTCAATGATTTGTAGAGGGTTTTTTATTTACGTACACGATTATGTACACGAAAGCACTCCCACAATAACAAGTTTGCGCTCCAAATCGTACCCCTTTGTGATAATTCTGAAAAAATGGGGTACGGATAGTCTCTAAAATTAGCTTTATGATATCTCTGTTTGGAGCATCTGCATAATCATCGTAACTATATTTCGGTGATGCTTTCTTGAAGATACATTAATCACCAAAAGCACTATTGTGTTGAACCCTAAGTGCGTTTACTCTGTTATCATATATAATTTGCATATATCTTGGATGATAATCTCGGCATATGCTGCGATTAATTGATGGCACACTCCTTTTGCAAACAGATAGAATGTTTTGTAAAGAGGTTGTAGGCCTAGTGATTGGAATTTATATCGAAACTATATAAACATTTTAAAAACACAGAGTGAAATGAAAAGAATAGGTATTATATTCATCTTATTGTCTTTCCTGACTATAGTTATGTCACAAGATTTAAAGCAGGTTGCTTACAATGATGGCAACCAAAAACTTAATGGGATGATTACATCTAACGCAGGGCAAGACTTGCCGGGTGTATTAATATTGCCAGCGTGGCAGGGAATAGACAATGAGGCTAAGAGTGCCGCACTAGCTTTGACAGAACAAGGATATATAGCTTTTATTGCCGATATTTATGGTGAGGGAAATGTGCCCACAGATTTTGCTTCGGCAGCTAAGATAGCGGGAGCCTACAAGCAAGATTACATGGCCTATCAGCATAGAATTAAGCTGGCGCTAGAGGAATTGAAAAATCAAGGTGTGCCTGCCAATAAGATCGCAATTATTGGTTATTGTTTTGGTGGAACGGGAGCATTAGAGGCTGCTCGTGCCGGCTTTCCTATTCAGGGTGTTGTTTCCATTCATGGTGGATTGGATAAGGATGACAATCGTCCCAATGTTGAATTGAAAACTAAAATATTGGTAGAACATCCTGCTGAAGACAAGTCCGTTTCTCAAAAAGATTATGACAACCTAGTTAAAGAGCTAAGAGATGGAAATGCTGATTGGCAAATTATTGTGTATGCCAATAGTGGGCACACTTTCAC
>CAZSKF010000070.1:10094-12517 GCA_964607405.1 uncultured Proteiniphilum sp.
TGTCACAAAATATTTTCGTGTGTTGTTAGCAATATTTACCAGCATAAGCATGAGAGGCACTTCTACCAATACCCCCACCACTGTTGCTAATGCAGCCCCCGACTGCAATCCAAATAATGAAATTGCAACGGCCACGGCCAATTCAAAAAAGTTGCTGGCCCCAATCATTCCTGCAGGTGCAGCAATGTCATGAGGTAGCTTGCTCCGTTTTGCCCATCCATAAGCTATGAAAAATATTAATATCGTTTGTAATACTAAGGGTATGGCTATTAGCAAAATATGTAGTGGATTATTCAAAATTGTTTGACCCTGAAATGAAAATAGTATTATCAGTGTTAGCAATAATCCTCCAATGGTGTAATTATTGAATTTCTTTACAAATATGTTGTTGAAATAATCTATTCCTCTTCTTTTTATCACAGAAATGCGTGTTGTAATGCCGCCCGCAAGTGGTATTACAACAAAAAGAACTACTGATAATATAAGCGTATCCCAGGGGATGGATATGCCGCCTATGCCTAACAAGAATGCAACAATAGGTGCAAAAGCCACTAATATCAGCAAATCGTTTACCGCCACCTGCACAAGTGTGTAGGCTGCATTGCCTTTAGTGAGATAGCTCCACACAAAAACCATTGCTGTGCATGGTGCAGCACCAAGTAGCACGGCGCCTGCCAGATATTCTTCGGCTAGGTTTTGTGGTATAAATGATTTGAATATTATAAAAAAGAATGCGTATGCAATTCCAAACATTGTGAAGGGCTTGATGAGCCAATTGGTAACTAGTGTGATGAATATTCCTTTGGGCTGCTTGCCGATATGTTTTACACTTTGAAAATCAACTTTTAGCATCATCGGAAATATCATCAGCCATATTAGTATGGCTACCGGGATTGATACATTGGCATATTCAAATTTGCTAAGTGTTTGGGGAACTGCGGGTATCCATTGCCCTATGGCTATGCCCACTACTATGCATATGGCAACCCATAGGGTTAGGTATCTCTCGAAAATACTAATTCCTTGTTTTTGTTTCATTATATATAAAGATGTTTCAGTAAGTGGAATTTAAAAGTATTGTTCTGCAAAGTCTTTGCAATATGTTTTTATTTGCTCTCTCACATCTGCAAATTGTGCCATTATCTCTTGTTCTGTTCCTGTAGCCTTTGCCGGATCAGGAAAATTGTGATGCAGTACAGCTGTTTTTGCAGGGAAGTATGGGCATCGTTCCTTTGCATTATCACATACGGTAATTACAAAATCAAACTCGATGTGACGATACTCCTCAACATTGTTTGATGTTTGGCTTGATATGTCGATATTGTCTTCTTTCATTGTTGCCACGGCTCGTGGATTCACGCCATGCGTTTCCACACCGGCGCTATATACTGTTGCGTGGTTTTTGGTGAATTCTCTCAAATAGCCCTCTGCTATTTGACTACGGCAACTGTTGCCGGTGCATAGCACTAAAATCTTTTTCATATCGTTTTTTATTATTTGCAAGTGTTTGTGTTGTTTATTTCTTGTGTTAGTGTGTCGAAGTAGCCTTTTAGTTTATCAAAGCCCTCTTCGTTGATGCAGTAGCAAATGGCATTGCCTTCGATATTTCCTTTGATAAGCGAGGCTTGTTTCAATACCTTCAGGTGTTGAGACACGGTGGCTTGCGCCAGTGGTAGCTCGTCCACAATGTTGCCGCAGTAGCATGCTTCTGATTTTTGTAAGTATTCAATTATGGCAACTCGTGCCGGATGTGCCAGAGCCTTTGCCAGCTCTGCAATTTGATGTTGATGATCCGTAAATGGTTCTTTCTTTTTTGTAGTCATTTAGTTATATATAAAATCTTCATCGCAAAATTACGATAAGGATTTTGAAAAACAATATTTTTGTAACTATTTTGTGCTTGAAAAGATGGTTTTAATAATAATTCATACCTGTATTATATAAATTCCACTTTATGTTATAAGTAAATAGCTCAAAGTCTATACTTGCTTTAGCTTAGACTATAAATATCTCTACCCACTAATCGAGTGAGTATCGGCATTGCTGCGCCTTAATATATGCGATTTTCTTCTGCGAGTTTGGTCTTTCATTATATGGAAAATATTAACCCAAGTCTGTGATCTTAACGTTGTACTAAATAACGACTATTGCATTAGCCTATTTGAAAATGGGGTATAATCCACCAAAAAGATAAAACAAAAATCCTCAAACTACCACTTCACCGTCCCCTTTATCATAGGTGCAAACGCATACTCGCCATGAGCAGTGGTGACATATTCGTCAGTATCAACACGTTGCACCACCATTAGCTCCTGCTTGTCAGTGCCCACAGGAATAACCATCTTGCCACCAACAGCCAATTGGCTCATCAGCTTTTTGGGGATGGAGGGCATGCCACAAGTCACAATTATCCCATCAAAAGG
>CAZSKF010000071.1:0-11913 GCA_964607405.1 uncultured Proteiniphilum sp.
GCAATCGCATAGACTGATACGCGATAGGGATTTCTTTATTATTGACGAGCTTGAAGCTATTTCGTCTCAGGGTGATGTGTATTATATTGATAGGGATGATAAGGTTGTTTCTGCACCCATTAAGATGAGCGTTGAAATCAAACAGGCTCCTGTGTCTATCATAAAAAGTAGTAATTATCTGTTTGTGGATGCCGATAAGCTTACTTTTCCGCTTGTGCTCAGAAAGTGGCAAAAGGGCGATTGGTTTGTTCCCTTTGGGATGAAGGGAAAGAAGAAGCTTAGTGATTTTTTCTCTGATCAAAAGTTTAGTCTCAAGGATAAGGAGGATGTTTGGATTCTTGCCTCGGGCGATGATGTGGTGTGGATTGTGGGGCATAGGTCTGACAATAGATTTAGGATTAGTGATGAAACAAAAAGCGTTTTAATTGTTCATATTAAATAGGGATGATGTTTTTTAAACTTTATGACTCGATAGTGGTCATAATAGTTTGATAGGAAAATTATTTTTTGTAATTTCATACCCTGTAATTATTTATAAAGAAATAATGATATTGTCTAACTATTATAATAAAAACAAACACGATGAAAGATAGCGCTTTAAAAGACTTACTGGTGGTTGCTGCTGTGTCCACATTGTCTTACTTTGTAGTTAAGAATTATATGAAGAGAAAAAAAGCAGAAAAACAGATGAAAGAGTTTATTCACTTTCAGGTATTCTGAGAAAACTGTTTAAATAGTTTCCTCAACTGAGGGTCTCTTTAATATATTTTAGTTTCAATTATTTTTGCACAATAGATTTTATTATCTTTGCGCTTTACTCAAACAAAAATAGTTGAAACTTTTTTTATGCTTACACTTAAGGAAATAAATGATAACCGAGAAGAGGTAATCCGCAAATTAGCACGAAGAAACTTTGATGCTCTTGACATCATTGATAGTATAATAAAACTTGATGAAACCCGTCGTAATTCTCAGACTAGTCTGGATGGGAATCTTTCAGAAATAAATGCTTTGTCGAAATCGATCGGAAATATGATGAGAGAGGGCAAAAAAGATGAAGCAGAACAAACTAAGAAACAAGTATCCGAGCTTAAGGAATTAAATAAGGGTATAGAGAGTGACCTGAAAAGTGCCGAAACACAAATTCACGAGCTTTTGGTTGTAATCCCCAACTTGCCGCACGATTCTGTTCCTGAGGGAAAGACGGCTGAGGATAACTTGGTGGAGCGTTCGGGTGGAGAGAATCCTACTCTACATGATGGTGCTATGCCGCACTGGGACTTGGCTAAGAAGTATGACTTAATTGATTTTGAGCTTGGTGTGAAAATAGCAGGTGCCGGATTCCCCGTTTATAAGGGTAAGGGTAGCCGCTTGCAACGTGCGCTTATTAATTTCTTTTTGGATAGTGCTCGTGATGCAGGTTTCATTGAGGTGCAACCTCCTTATGTTGTAAATTCGGCTTCGGGTTTTGGAACGGGTCAGCTGCCCGACAAAGAGGGACAGATGTATCACGTGGGTCTTGATGATTTGTATTTGATTCCTACGGCTGAGGTTCCTGTTACAAATATTTATCGTGATGTGATTTTGGATGAGGCTGATTTGCCTATAAAAAACACTGCATACTCGGCTTGCTTCCGTCGTGAGGCTGGTTCGTATGGTAAGGATGTGAGGGGTTTGAACAGATTGCACCAGTTTGACAAAGTAGAGATTGTGTGTATCGATAAACCTGAGAATTCGTATCAACGCCTGGAGGAGATGGTGAACTATGTGCAATCTTTGGTTGAGAAGCTTGAGTTGCCTTGGCGCATTCTTCGTTTGTGTGGTGGTGATATGGGCTTTACTTCTGCTCTTACTTTCGACTTTGAGGTTTATTCTGCCGCACAGGAGAGATGGTTGGAGGTTAGCTCGGTTTCAAACTTTGAGGATTATCAGGCCAATCGCTTGAAGTGTCGCTACAGAGATGAGGATCGTAAAATTAATCTTGCTCACACTCTTAATGGTAGTGCTTTGGCATTGCCTCGTATAGTGGCTGCGTTGTTGGAAAATCATCAAACACCTGAGGGTATCAAGATTCCAAAGGCTTTGGTTCCTTATACCGGTTTTGATATTATTGATTAATATATAAGCAATATATTATTATACAAAAGCGAGTTGCAGACTTTGGGTTTGCAACTCGCTTTTTTTGTGGGGTTATATTTTACCATTACTTCCCTACTTTTTCAAAATAAGGCAATCTGTCGATAGGTACATCAATGCTGATAGTGCGACCACCCTTGAAGGTTTTGCCCAAATCATCTTTCCATCTTCCCTTTGGAAGAATCACTGAGCGTTTTGTGCCCGATTCAAGCATTGGTGCAACCAGGTATTTATCTCCTAGTAAGAATTGATCTTTTATCTCTTCATAGCCGTTGCCGGGATACATATACTCCATGCTTCTAACGATGGGCTCTCCATCTTTTGAGGCTTGGTGCGCACATTCTAGAATGTAGTCGCTCATGCTTTCGTGAAGTCGTGCCGCTTTGCGTGCCGCATCTAGGTGTTCTTTGTCTAATATTCTCCATGGGGCAACAGAAAACTGCATCATGGGCATTAGTGCGTGAACTTGTGCCGAGCGTACTATTAATTCCTGATTGAATGATTTAGCATCAATATTTAGGAAGTTTGAAAACTGTCCGCCTCCAATCATATCGGGACATAGATATAGGTGACCAAGCAATCCTGCTGTAATCATTTCGGGTATCAATTGCTTTACTGCTCCCCACGAGTAGGCTTTGTCGCCAAGTCTTTGCACTAGCTCCGTTCCTCCCATTTTCCATGTGGCGCGATATTCATTGTAGGGGAAGTGTAGTCCCAACTCGGCCCACTTTTGGGTGTAGTCGGAGTTGGTTGCGCTTTTATCGTGAAAGTCGTATGCTCCCTCTTTCATATAGCTCACGTCGGCTCCGTCAAATTTGAATCCATCAATACCATATTTTTCTTGATTCTCTTTTAGTATTTCTACTAGGTAGTCCATTACTTCGGGGTTGGTTAGGTCATAAAAGGCACTGATACCATTCCACCAATGGATAAGAGCAGGCTGATTACTCCCCTTTTGCTTTACCAGATATCCTTTGCTGTTGAGGTCTCTAAATTCTCTTGAATCGGGCGATACGTATGGGCACACCCACAGCATTACCTTGAAACCATCGGCATGAAGCTTTTTGGACATTCCTTTAGGGTCGGGAAATTTGTCGGCTTTGAAGTCATAATTGCCATAATAGTTTTGCCAGTTATCGTCAATCATAAATACGCCGGTAGGGAAATCATTCTTAAGAATATTATCGGCATAGTTCATAATGTCTTCCTGATTTTGATCATACATCAGCTCAATCCATGTGTTGTATTGAGGAAGTGAGAAGAAGTGTTCGGCAGGAATACGGCCTGTAGGCGGAAAGTGTTTTTGTGATGCTGTCTGATATGCTTCTCTTAGAGTTTTACCGCCTTGTATTGCGCTCACTTCTTCAAACTTAGAATTGATAATGATGGTGTCATTATTAATCTCAAAGGTGTAGGGCATATCGCTCCATATGTATCTACCTTTGGATGATACCATTAGTGGCGACGTTTGATTATTCATATTGTGTCGGTTCAGGTCATACTGTTGCGTGTTTGATGCAAATGGCATGTTTGACCCAAATCCGGTGATTCCTCCCCACCACTTTTCGTTTTGAAGCGGTGCTATTTTGCTCACCTTGGTTTGTGATGATACTGTTGCGCTGAAGGATAATGCGGCAACTGTTATCGCTAAAAATAATTTTCTCATCTTTCTAATTGAATGTATTTTTAATTGTTGTTATTTATTCTGTACCTGATATTGCATATATGCTTCCGCCAAAGTCGGAGAAGAATATATTATTGCCCGAAATGGCAGGGGTGTTGATGATAGGTGCGCCTACGTTGAACTCAAATTCCTGTTTTCCGGTTTCTATGTTTATTCCATATAATACTCCGTCTGATGCGCCAAATATTACCGTGTTGCCCGAAAGCAGAAGACTGGTCTCTACTGTTGCAAATGGTGCACGTGTGTATGGTGAGGTGTATATCAGTGCTTTGTTTGTAGCAAACTGCCATTTAATTTCAAGTGTTTCATTATCTAGGGCTATGATTCCTGCCTCGGCACTTCCAAAGATGATTTCTTTATCGGTAAGGAGTGGGGTGGAGGTAGCGTCAACATTAACAGGTAGTTCTTTGCGAACAATAATCTTGCCCGTTGTGGCATCGTTGGCATAAAGTGCGCCCCACTGTGTGCCGTTTACTAAAATATTATTGCCAACGGCTATGGTGTTGGTCGAGCCTTCGCCTTGATTCCAGTCTTGATTGGTCCACAATACCTCTCCGCTTTCTGCCTTAATTGCTGATAGGCCTTTGCCGGTTCCGGCATACACAATGCTATCTTTGGCTGTGAGTCCTTCCACTAGTCCGGGTAGTCCTTTTTGATTAAGTTTTTTGCTCCACGATAGGGTGCCGGTTGTTGCGTCAACTGCATATAGTGTTCCTTCCACATCTTGTGCCAATACATTTCCTGCTTGTATGGCTATTGAGTTTTTTATTGAGCTTTGGGTTTTGTATTTCCACAATAGGTTGCCGTTGCTACCATCAAGTGCATATATATGGGCTTCACCTTTTAGGTTTTCGTCAACGGATGCTACATATACATTGCCATTATATATAAGCGGTGATGACATGAATATATTTGCGCCAATGTTGGTGCTCCATGCCAATGATAATGGTGTTTTGATGTTGGTTTTTGTTGCACCGTTGTGATTGGCGCTTCCCAAAAGAGTTTGCCAATTATTAAGCTTTTCAGTTATGTTTGTATTCTTGTTGTTGTGAATAAAGGCCTCTTTTTTTTCGACCGTTGTGCCATCATTAAATGTGGCTGATACTACAACTTCTATTTCTTTGTTAATCAGTTTTGCAGGCAGTTTTAGCTCTGTAGTCCAGTTCCAGTCTGTTTGTTGCTTTAGGTTTCCTTTTGCAATTTGCTTGTTGTCAGCAAAGCAGGTGTATGTCACATTTTTTGTTTTACTGTTGGAGTCGTATGTATTAACTGAAAGCTTTACAGAGCCATTATTATAAATTGTCTGATTGTTGAGTATAGATGTTATCTTAATATTTTTTGCAACGTATGGATATTGCAGATGTGACTTGATATTGCCTTTACTATTCACGTCTATTACTCTAAAGTTGGCTGTGGAGTGGTCTATGCCTCCTTTGTCGGGGGTGGATGTGCAAATGCTGTAAACATTACCTTGTTTTTTCATCAAATTGATGTGCCAGTGCCCGTATATCCATGCTTTGAGGTTGTGATTGTTGAGGTCAACAAACTCTGTTTCGCTCACTCCATATTTAAAATCATCGGAGTTGGTTAGCAGGTCGTGACTAAATACAATAATAGGTTTGCCTGCCTCTACATTTGCAATATCATTTTTGAGCCATTTATACACATCTGCTTTTGTGTAGCTGGGCTTGTAGTCGCCCGACAGCATTGGGGTTACTATATAGTGAACATTGCCTACTTCGAATGAAAAATAGACAGGTCCGTAGATGCTTTCAAATAGTTGTTCGCCATATTCGCCTGCTACCAAGTCGTGATTGCCAATGGCATAAAACACGGGACAGTCCATATTGTCGGCATTCATTAGTTTGATATGTTTGCGCAGTCCGTTGTCATAGCAGATATCTCCTGTGTGCATTATAAAGGCCACTTCCTCGTTTGCCGCATAGTTGCGAATATTACTTACCCAATCTTCGTGATTTTCTGTGTTGAAGATTTCTGTATCGGCAAGTTGGATGAATGAGTGTTCTCCTTTTTTGGAGATTGTTTTTTTTGAAGTTTGCAAACCAAAATCATAGCTTGATGTGCTTGCTTCTATTTTTTGGTAATGCGCATTGTTTGTTTGATAACCTGAAGGGGTTGTGATAAATATAAAACGTTCTTTGTCGTGTCCCGGCAAACTGAATTGTCCTTTTGCATCAGTTTTGGTAACATTGAGCCCGTCTGATACGGATATGCCTTTGAGCACTTTTTCGCCTTTGTCATACTTTCCATTCTTGTTTGCATCAACATATACCATTCCAGAATATTTTTGTGCAAATGTTGATGTGATAACCGCAAGTGAAAGTAGTGTTGTTAGTATTATTTTTCTCATTTGGTGTGTATGTATTAAAAGAAAAAACGGAGTGTGACAATATAATATATCACACACTCCATTTTGTATTGTCTGTTACTCCAGTATCAGCTCGATAACGGGTATTTCTACGTTTGGTTTCATAACAGGCAGACTCAGGTTCAAATCATTTGCTTCTGAGTCAGGATCTTCTACTCTGTGGTGACCATACGGTGCTGTTATCTTTAGCTCTGATGCATCGTGTAGGAATTGTGCATACTTCACTTTTCCTTTATATCCCGGTAATTTGAAGTTTTGCATTGGATAATCCAACAAATGGATATACAGTCTGTTGGTTGTGGGGTTATATGTCAAGATGGAGTTGCTTGGAGCTTTAAATCCTTCCGGTGCTTCGGTGCATCCATAGATGGAGCGACTGTTATAGTGCATCCATTTGCCCATTCCCTCTAGCGCTGCGTCAGCCCTGTAGTCAAACTCGCCTCTGGCTGTGGGTCCCACATTAAGTAGAAGGTTACCACCTTTGCTCACAGATTCAATCAAAAGAACTAATAGTTGCTTGTTGTCTTTCCACGACATTTCGTCGCGATAATAGCCCCAGCTTCCTGAGAATGTTTGACATGTTTCCCACGCTACACGTTTGCCATCCAGTTCGGGCCATTTTTCCACTTTATATTGTTCGGGGGTTATAAAATCCCAACCTCCGGGCACATCTTTCAGGTCGGCACGGTCGTCAATTAAAATACCGGGTTGTAACTTTCTTACTAGTTTTAATAATTCTACCGAATCCCAATCGTCTCTGCCTTTTCCAAGATCTCCGGGATATGAATAATCCAGCCAAAGAATATCTATCTGACCATAGTTGGTAAGTAGCTCTGTAACCTGATCTTTCAAGTATTTTTGATACTTCTTCATATCCTTTCCTTCATTCATTTTGTCGTAGTCGGCCCTGTTGTTGGGTCTGATTGGGTGAATGCGGTCGATAGTGAAATCGGGGTGGTGCCAGTCTATCAATGAGTAGTAAAACCCAACTTTGAGTCCTGCTTCTCTGTATGCATCCACCCATTCTTTGATGATATCTTTTCCGTAGGGTGTGTTCATCACGTTATAATCAGTGTGCTTACTGTCAAACATACAAAAACCATCGTGATGCTTTGCTGTAATCACAGCATATTTCATTCCGGCTTCTTTGGCTTTTTGTGCCCACTCTTTTGGGTTGTACAAATCGGGGTCAAACAGCTCGAAATACTTTTTGTAATTTTCATATGGTATGCGCTCGTTTGTTTGCACCCATTCGTGTCTTGCAGGCATTGCATATATTCCCCAGTGTACGAACATGCCAAAGCGGTCGTTAGTCCACCACTGCATTCTTTCTGCCTTTTGTTCTTCCGTTTCGTTCCACACCTTTTGCTGTTGTGCCACTACGGAGGTGGATGTCAGCAAGATGATGCTGAATAGTAAAAATAATTTCCTCATGATTTGTTTGTTATGTTTTAAAAAAATGAAATATGTGTTCAAATATAGTGTATTTATCTGTAATTATTACCTGAATGAAAGAGCCTCTTCCTATACAGTGAATATTAGCTCGTCGTTACCTTTGCTTCTCAATTTTAATCTCAAACTCATCAAACGATTCTTTTCTCCATGCATACCTCTCGGTAGTGGGAGAAATTGCAAAGAATGGCGAGAAGGTTTTAATCTTAATAGTTTGTCCGTCGGGCATAAACTCTAATATTCTGAGCCAACCATCGCCTCCGTTTCCATGCCAACCGCCACCCAAAGCTTGCGGATTGAACATCATTTGGTGAACATCCCTGCTAAACTTGTTTTTGTCGGTTCTGAAGCCTACATTCCTTTCAAACTTCTCTCCTGCTTCGGCATCATGTCCGCAAATTACCAGATTGATATTGCTTGTTTCATACACCAGTTTGTTCCAGATATCTTCGCCATAATTGGGATCTTTTATTTTGTATCCCTCAGTGGTGAATCGCTCATTATCTATAGATAGGTATGAGTGCGTCATGAAGATAACGAAATGGTCTTTATACTTTTTGGAGTTTGCCAATTCCTTTGCCCACTCCAATACTTCATCACGTGGATGAAATTCGGTGGTGATAACAAGAATTTTGTCCCATCCTGCTTCGTTAAATTCATAGGCTGAGTTCTCGAGCGTTGCTAAGCCAAAAGCATTGGGAAAGAATGAAACCACGTGATTTTTTATTTTGCTGTTGCGTGCTGTATTAAAATATTCGGCAAACTTAGTTTGTCTGTTTTCAGAACTTTCATATCCATAGTCGTGGTTGCCCAATGATGAAATGTAGGGCAGTTTATTGTCTAAACGGGCAAATGCTTCTGATATATATTCCCATTGCTCCACGCTGGTGAGGTTGCCGTTGCCACCCTGTGCGCCAACTCTAACTGACGACAATGGATAATCATTTTTCTCAACCAAATCGCCGGTACAAAGCACAGCTTTTATATTGAGCAGCTCTGTGTCTTTGTTTATCCACTCCAGCATCAAATCAAATATGGGCTGATTGTAGCTAAACTTGGTGTAGCTTTGTGGGTCGCCCAGCAATATCATGCTGAAAGAGTCTTTATTGTCAAGCTCGGGCTTTTGGGCAAACAACCAAATGCTGTTGGCAAGCACTACAACTGTAATAAGTATGTATTTTATATTCATGATTAGTATGTTTTTGATTTAGAAATTAAATGTGTGAATCACCTTTCCGTCCCTGTCTTTGATAATAACATTAATGGTTTTTCCTTTTACGGTGATATCCATGATATCTCTGTTTCCGTTTACAATTAATGGAAAGTTGTTTCCCTTTGCACCTTTTTCAATATAAGAATATCTGTGAGTGTGACCGCTAAACATCAAGTCGATGCCTGCCTTGTTGAGTATCGGGATGAATAGTTCTTCAACGTGAAGAGTGCCGTGCCAGGTGGAAGTGAAGGCGGGTACATGCACAACAACCATCTTGACGGGAGCTTGCTTGAACTCATCACTATCAACCACCTCTTGCAACCATTTGGCCTGCTCTTCTCTGTACTCATCAAAAGCTGAAAGGCTGCCATATTCTATATCCGTGTCAGGTTTGTCTTCGCCACTATCCAGCACAATGAAATATGCAGGCCCTTGTCTGAATGTATAATAAGGCTTGCCGGTGGGAGAGGGGAAGTAGTTCATAAACTGAGTGGAGAAAGGTCCGCGCGTTTCGTGATTGCCACGGGCATATACGAATGGAATGTAGGGTGCAAACATTTCGACCGACTTATTTAGAAAACCATCAAACATCATCTTTTCTGAATTAAGGAAGCTAACCATATCACCATTAAATACAACGAAATCTTTCTCCTCCAATTCTATGCGATTGAGCAGGTTTTCTAGTGCAGTGGTGTCGGCATGAATATCATTTACTACAGCAAATGAAAACTCTTTCTTGTCCGAGTCAAGCGTTGTGAAGCTAAAGGGCTGATATGAGCTTGTGGCGGTAACTTTTCCAAATGAAGTGTCCCAGTTTAGGTTATCAAGCACCTCGCGCGAATAGGCTCTGTATCTGTATTTAGTTCCTTTTTTTAATCCCTTGATTGTTACTTTGTGAACCGTGCCCACTAGTTTGCGCCCATTCACTGTTTCAAAATACTGTGGACGCTCTTCGGCATAAAAATGAGAATCATCGTTGGGAGCAACTTCTACCCACGACAGTGCATTTTTGGAAGTAACCCACACCACCGTGGCTTCGTTTTCGCCAACATTTTGCAAATATGGACCATACTTAATGTTGAATGCTTGTTGCCCAAATGACACCAGCGATATCACAAGGCACACAATAAGAATAGATGTCTTCTTGATCATTGATAATATTGTTTTAAATGGTTGTGTGTTTAGAAACTGCTTTAGTTTCCGAGGAAATATACCTAAAAGCAAAGTTAAAATAAAAAGCGAAAGTATTCAAGGCTGTTTCCTTCAAATTCTTTCGCTTTTTAATATATATAGTTATGAACTGTTTAAATGGTATTTAAATACAGTTTAAAAACAGTTTAAATACTATTTAACCGGCCCGTATTCTATACCTTGCTTCTTCCATTTGTTGAGGAAGAACTCAAGAGAATTAAGGAAGCGGTCGTAGTTTTTATCTTCAGCTTTTGTCCATCCCACTTCGGCATATGCAGCAATACGCGGGAATACCTTCTTGTTCATGCTTTGAACATCAGGAATAAACTCACACCACATTTGGCAACCCAAACCTAATACTTGGCTCTCTCTGCCTTTCTCAATTCCTTCGGGAATTGGATTGAAGGAGTATGATCTGCTAAGAGGAATAGAGTTGTAATCGTAGTCAAGATAAGTATATACGTGATATGAATTCACAATGTTGTAACCCTTATTGATAGTTTTGTCGATTAATGAAGGATCACCTTTCCAGAAGTGAACAATAGTTTCGGGTGCAAGGCTGTTGCCTAAGGTCGATTCATTGCCCGATTGATAATCGTGAAGAGTTTCGCCTGTAATCTCGTTCCAACCCATCATCTTTTTGCCTTTGCCTGATATCCAGTTTGACATTTGATTAGTGAAGTGAACTTGCAATTCGGCAGGAGTGCTCAAATTATTTTTGGCCATATAATCCGATACCTTCTTAGACTCGGTCCATTGGTTGTATCTCACCTCATCGCCACCAATATGAATAACGGGAGATGGGAACAGAGCTATTATCTCTTCCAGCACATCTTGCAAGAAAGTTCTAACGCGAGGGTTGCTCACATCATACACATCATACATCACACCAAAGTATCCGGGAACGCTAATTTTTTTGCCTGTTGCGCCCAACCATGGATAAGCTGCAATAGAAGCACTGGCATGGCCCGGCATTTCAATTTCGGGAACAACCTGAATGTTTCTGTCGCTTGCATATTTCACAATCTCTTTAATCTCTTTTTGAGTATAGAAACCACCGTGTGGCTCTCCGTTGAATATATCAGAGTGGAAATGATTAATCTCTGTAGAGTCTCTGAATGCGCCAACTTCAGTTAGCTTAGGATATTTCTTAATTTCGATTCTCCAGCCCTGATCGTCCACCAAGTGCCAGTGAAAAGTATTCATTTTAAGAGCTACCATTTCGTCAAGCAATCCCAGCACCACCTCTTTGCCTTTAAAGTGGCGAGACTCATCAAGCATGAAAGCCCTCCAGCTAAGTGCAGGATAATCGGTGATGGTACCTCTTTGAACAAAAAAGCGACCATCCTTTTCTTTAATTATCTGACGCAATGTTTGCGTGCCATACACAATACCCGCTTTTGAATTAGCCTTGATGGTGATTCCGTTGTCTTTAACTTCAATCACGTATCCCTCTTTTTGATCGGGAAGCACGTTTGCATCCAATACCAAATTGATAGCACCTCTTTGGTCGTCCTTCTTTTTTTGTTGCAACACAGGGTTCATCACAAAGTCGTCGGTTAGCCAACCTCTCAATAGTCGCGCCTCTTGCAGCAACTCGATTGGGTAAACAACACCAAAATCAAATTTGAAAGAATATTCTCCCCATTCGTACTCCACCTTATTTGGTTGTGGCAAAATGCTGTATCCTTCTGCCCTTGCTTTGCTTGATAGCAGCCCTATGAACGCTACTACAAGAATTAGTTTTTGAAAATGTTTTTGCATTTTTGAGATTATTTTGTTTTATAAATTTACGTGGGTAAAGATAGTAAAATAAATATTAACAGTAGGTGCTACACTTATTTAATT
>CAZSKF010000072.1:0-11751 GCA_964607405.1 uncultured Proteiniphilum sp.
CCGTCCACCGCCGTTGTTATAATCGGCAAGCCGAACATAGCCATTTCTATTGCCACATAACTGGCTTGCTCCTGCAGAGAGGCTATTATTCCTATATCACACGCAGTGTATAGCTCTTTTAGCTCATCAAACGGAATTCGTCCTTTTACATCAACTTCCAAGTCCGGAAAATTTTGTTTTATATTTTGTCGGAAAGAAGAATCGCAACTTCCTGCAATGGACAACGAAACGCTATATCCGCACTCTTGAACTATTTTGAGTGCTTTGAGGATATACATTATTCCCTTACTTTCGCTTACCACGCCCACATACAGGCAGTGGATTTTATCTTGCGCCGTTTTATTCGTTCGTTTTTGAGGTAGTTGCTTGTGGTCATTTATGCCGTTGGGTATTACTCGAATGTTGTCAGAATAATGATGTATGCAACTTTTTAGAAAATCCACGGCACACTCGGTTACACACAACAGTGCATCAGGTGCGGCGTAAGATTGCAACTCGCAGTTATTAGTGACATAAATTTCGGGATTAGGCTTTCCGGCATCCTCGGCATTGCAGTAAGTTAATTCATAGAGCCGATTGAAACGCTTCTTGTCACTATTATACAGACCTTTCCAAGGGATGCAGTGAAGGTGGGTGATTATCTTACAGCCTGTCAATTCGCGAATATAGACTGCCAAATCTATCAAATTCAGCGTATGGAGGTGGATGATGCAGTTTTCTTTTCCTTCAAATAGATGCTTGGTAAGTCTGTAAACTTGTTCGTTGTATTTCCGTATCCAAAAGCGTTCGCCTATGATGGTATTATAATGTTGCGGCATCGGGATGCTGTATTTGGTGTAATGTCCGATTTTCTCTTCTTTCGGAAAAAGTAGTCTATCGTCATTCCGCAAGTGTATCCAATGCACCTGTAGGTCCGCAACATTCCGTAATCCGTTAATCAGCGTACTTACATATCTGTCCACGCCGGAAGTGTTGGTGGCGTGCGATATATCGATGAGATAGAGGTTGATGAGAAGCATAATATTATAATAAAATAGTTTTCTTGTTAGTCAAATAAATTAATAGTCTGCTCAGTCCTTGTTCATATCCAGCTTTCAGAATAACGGGTAGAATGAGCCTTAAAATCACTTTTTCAATTTCACTTTCTTTTTCCGTAAAAAGCGGGTTGAGATACTTATTATTGTCTGTTAATTGAGATAGCTCTATACGGTCTGCTAAACTGATGTTATTGACATTATCTAAAATTGAAAATCGCTTGTTTTCACTAATTACATCCTTATATTTTCCTTCTTTATTCAATTTCTCCAAATAGTGTGCAATCTTATAGGAGCTTTTCACCCTTCCGCTTCTGTATAAATCGGTATAATTATCTAAAACCACCTGTGAATAATTCTCATATCCGCAATCATAGACCGTTTTCAGATACGTTTCAAACTTGGATAAAAGAGATGCTTTATTATTGATATAATTTATGTCTTTGAAATCGAAAAACTGAATGGCTAAGTAAAGCTCGTTGGCTTCAAAGATCCTTTTCATAATTTCATCAATCCGCTTGTCCGATGGGTAATACGGCTTTACCGCATTCAGAAAATAGTTTAGCTTTAGCGCATTCAAGTATCTATTGCGATCTTCTTTCGTTTTTTTAAAAGCAGTCAAAATTTTCTCAAGTTGCCCACCAAACAACTCGCCAAAATCGGCATCAATAAAATCGTTTTTTATCAAATAAAGTAATACGTATCCAATTCCGCTTATACCATTTTCAAGACTAACATCATTAGTTTTACTTACCAAAGCCTCCTGCAATAATACAAAAGCCTGTTCTTCAATATATTCATCTTGCAGGTTGCGTGCTGCTTCAAACAGTGCCCAAGACATTCCCGCTTTCCCATTGTACAGCCCCGAGGAATTGATGGAGCAGGCATTGAGGAGAATATAGTCTGTAATTTTTCGTATAGTTGCTTCGTTAATCATTTTATTGATACTAATTTTTCTTCCAATTCCACACCCTCTTTAAAATCATATAACGCCATTGTTCTCAATGCAAAATAGCTGCTGTATGTATCCCTTATGGCTGAGTAGTAGCGTTGCATAGCGTCATTTTGTTCGCTTTGAGCTGTTGTGAGTTCATATACAGAAACCTTACCTAACGAAAATTTCTGTATCAACATTTTATACTGCTCTTGCGATAAGTTATAGGCTTTTTCAGCCGTCAGCCAAAGTTTAACCGAGTGGTTGTAGTTATTGATGTTCTCGTTAACTTCGTTTTCAAATTCACGCTTTTGCCGTTCTCGTGCAATTTTGCTTGCTTCGTAACTATTTTCGGCTATTTGAACGCGGTTTTTATTAATACCCCATTGAAACACGGGAATTTGAAAGCTGACGACAAAAGATTGACGGATATTGCCGTTACGATAAGTATTGGCAAAGGATTCTGCATATTGATTTACACCGTAATTCAGGCTTAAGCTTCCATTAAAGCGGTTGTTCAGCTTGGTAGTAAACAAATTAAACTCAGCCTCCAACGCCTGTATTTCCTGTTGTTTGGAAAACGGATTGTTTCGTTCCACATAAAACATCGCCGTTCCTGTGTCTATAACGAAAGGAACATCAAACTCGGGGATTTCCACTTCAATAGCATCTATTCCCAGAAATACGGAAAGCCGCTCCTGCGCTTCTATATTGTTTTTACAAGCATTTTCAAAAGCATACCGGCTGTTTAGTGATTGGAGTTCAATATGCTTTAAATCGTACTCGGTAATATGTCCGTTATCTAATTTTATATGGGCGAGTTGTAGCAGGGTATCGGTGTTTTGTGAGGTTTGTAATGCCAAATCTTGTTCCATTTTACCAAGCAATGCTGTCATATAATAACCCAAAGCTTGTTGTTGAATTTCAGAAAGTTTGGTGCAATACTCTTTTATGGCTACTTTGTTTTTGGCATACTCAATCTCTTTTTCAAGGCGGTACTGCTTTCCACCGCCCAAAAGCTGCTGGGAGTAGCCGATAGAGAAAGGTGTTGTGCTAAAGCTATTTCGATTGCGAGAAAATTCGTTCAAGTAGTTGATATCACTGCCAATATTGATTTCGCCTCCCGTGAGTCCTATTTTTTGACGTAGTGAAACACCTGCACTGCTATTATTAGAATAATCTTCCACATATGAATAGCTACCATCGGAAGGCTGTTGAAGCACCCGAAGCGAACGATTAAAGCTTATAGGATTAAAGTTGAATGAAACTGATGGCAGATAACTCTTTTTATAGTTTTCAAATAGGAGGATTTCTGTTTGAAAGTTTAGTTTTTCAATTTGCGCAGCAGATGAATGTAAGGAAAGATTATTAATTACCTCTTGCAGAGAAACTCTCTTTACAGTATCTTGGCTAAACGCCATAGAACAGCAAAGAAAGTTTATGAATAGCAAACCTTTTATCGTGTTTATTGAATATTTCAAAACAAAAGTATTAAATAGTGATTTCTCCTTTCAGTTTGCAAAAATATAGATAAAAAATATAAAACCAAAACAATTTGCGATATTTCGGGATAAAAAACGAATATTTCTTTGTTTTCCATTCCAACACACTATCTTTATCTTTGTCCAAGACAACAAGCATTCATTTTTCCAATGAAAACCGATACAGATAAAATATATCCGCTCGCTTCCGCATCATATCCTATCTTTAGAATCAAACCTTTTATTTACCTATTCTCAGCAGAATACTTTACGAATTAATCCTTTTATCCCCACCCACACATTGGTTTCCCCATCTTCCACCAAAGACACGCCTTTTCAGAGGCGGGATGCCACATAATATATATACTACATAATTATCCAAGCGCAAAGTGGTCCACAAATTGGCAGAGAAATATCTTTCTACAGAAAGTTTGGCACCTATTTTATTGCGAGATGGCCAACCCAGATGTGGTTTTGCCTCATTTTGGAAATTACGACACTTTCCAGATGTGGAAAGTGACGTAATTATCCGTGGAGTAGGTTTCTCAGAAGCGGAACGCGACGTAATTTCTTGGTGAAATGGCTACCCAAATGTTTGATGCGACATAATTGTTCGGAGAATGACCAACCCAGAAGTGGTTTTTGCATTTTCTGAGCCGTTTGAGCAAAAACCATTAGTGGTTTTTAAGAACTCGGCATGTTTATGTACCATTCCATTAGTGGTTTTTGACATCTTGGGTCAATTATAGGGTGTTCCAGAAGTGGGTTTGGCATCCCGCAGGTGATTAATGGGTGTCCCAGAAGTGGTTTGAGCATTTTCTGAGCCGTTTGAGTGAAAACCATTAGTGGTTTTTAAGAACTCAGCACCGTTTGAGCAAAAACCATTAGTGGGTCTTAACATCTCAGAGCCGTGGCTGCAAAAACCATTAATGGGTTTGGTACCCAGAGTCAATTACGAGGTTACCCAGATGTGGTTTTTGCATTTTCTGGCGAATTTGAGCAAAAACCATTAATGGCTTTTAAGAACTCAGCATGATTTGAGCAAAAACCATTAGTGGCTTTTAACAACTCAGCGGAATTTGAGCCAAAACCATTAATGGTTTCCACTTCAAAAACCGTTTTATATAAAAACCAGAGTTGGTTTTTGCTTTTCCTAAAAAGATGCTAAACCATTAGTGGTTTTTATGAATTGAAAATCGTGCCGTTTATGCCAAAAAACGTAGTCCCGGTCATGACATAATGGCAGTCGGACATTATGTCAGGTGGTATTTGTGCCAAAAATGAGAATTATCTCAATTTTAAGACATTTTTTATGCCAAATGGCACACTTTTTTGATTTGTGGCACGGTATTTGAATACACTATAGTTGAATTATTAATTATTAAAAGAAAATGCCTATAAGAGAATAGACTATATTTATAAGACCAGAACAACAACCACAACATTGTTGATGAGCCGCCGTTGTGCGCCATGGCTTACGGCGAGACTGATCAAAATTCCAGTATTACTTAGTGAACTGTTTATGTGATATAATTTTGCTTTTGTGCCTTTAGGGCTTTTGCAAAAATATATTATTGCAAACTTGCAGGGCGAATTGTGTCCTTACGGTAGCAATTTTCACAATTATTCTGGCGTAGATGCTTTTTTGCACTACGCGCATAGGTGTTTTGTGTGTAAATGAATCAATATGCGTTTTGTTTTTAATATAAATATGTTAATCATATTTGTGTTTGAGTGGTTGAAAAACAAATGCTTAATTGACGAGTATGACGCTTTGTGACACCTAGTTATTTATACATTAATAATTATTGCCAATTTTAAAAACAGAAAACAATTGGCGCAAACATTAAAAATTTTTTTAAAGTATGGACAAACAATTTTTCCATTTGACTCAAATTAGAGCGTTAACAACGAGTGAGTATATCAAAAGTTACGAAACGGTAATTAATGTTCTGAACAATGTGGAGCACAGTATCGACAGTCCTGAGTTTAGGGGTTTATCTGCGAAGCTGGTGAATCACTATGTGGAGCTTGATAAGCTGGATCGCAAGATTATGGGTACTGCTCTGACGGGTAAAATATCTGATCTTCATAAAACAAGGGTGGCACAGGTTAGGTATGTGAAGAGTGCTATAACTACTCAATCATTAAGCGACAATCCTGCATTGGCGGAATCGCTTTATGTATTGAAAAAGTGGTTTCAGTTTCATTCTGTTGCACTTCCTGCCGGACGCCAAGATCTTGTTACGCGAAGCTTGCAGGAGCTTGAAAAGGCGATGACAAACAATCTGGAGTTTGTTGAGGCTGTAGAGGATTTAGGTCTTTCTGAGGCTATGAACAATCTTATCACAACCAACAACGAATATATGAAGGTATATGAAAAGAGATCGGTACTGTGGGGTGGCAAAAATGCTCCTGATATTGACGCTAATAAGGTTAAGCGTGAGTCGCTGAAGGACCTTAAGATGCTGATAAACAATATCTCGATTAATGCATCTCTAAATCCTGAGACGTGCTACAGCTTGGTGAGGGCTCTCAGAGCAGAGTCAAACAGGGTTCGCACTATCGTGTTGCGTGCGCAAACTCTTCGCCGACAAGCCAAACTTGAAAACGAAGGTGCATCAACAGATACTGCTACAGCTATTCACTTGGTGGCTGATGATAATTCAGCAATTGCTCCGGCTGCTATGCCTGAGGTGGCTGTGCCTAAAACAGTGCAGATGGATTCGCCAAAGTCTGAAGAGGAGAAGAACACTCACGAAGACTCGACTAACCAAAACGAAGAAATTAAGAAGATATCGTAGATTTTTTCATACAACTCCGTTATTGGCAAGTTGGATAATAAAGTTCAGAGGGGGCTGCACCGGGGGGGGGCAGTCCCCTTTTTTTGTTTGCCTAAAATATTATCACGCTTGGTTATAGATGAAATATTGATTACTATTTGTAAATTTGTGCCATTAATTAAATAAATACTTATATGGAAAATAAAAAAATCACGCTCAACGTCAATTCTGAAGTGGAAAAGCTTAAGGCTGTGCTGATGCATTATCCCGGGGCTGAGGTTGAGAACATGACTCCGCGAAATGCACAACGTGCGCTTTATAGCGATATTCTTAACCTATCGATTGCGCAAAAGGAGTATCAACAGATATTTGGGGTGCTCAACAAAACATCTACCGTATATACAGTGAGCGAATTGCTTACGAGTGTGCTACAGGATAACTTATCTAAGCACTCGCTGGTGAGCGATATATGCAAATATGAGCAGGCTGAGAAGGATTACGACTTTTTGATGAATATGCCGGCCGAGACTTTGGCCAAGATATTGATTGAGGGGCTGCCTATTCAGATGAATACATTGACCAACTTTTTGCAGGATGAGTATTATGCACTCAAGCCTTTGTATAATTTTTATTTCACACGCGATGCTTCGGCTATTATTGGCAACAATGCGGTGATATGCAAAATGGCCAATAAGGTGAGGTTGCGCGAGTCGTTAATAATGAATGCAATATACAAGAGTGGTTTGTTTTTCAACTCTAACATTATTGATATGAACACCCTGGCGCTTGACAATGGGGATGTGATGGTGGAGGGTGGCGACCTGCTGGTGGCACGCGAGGATATTTTGCTGGTGGGCAATGGATCGAGAACTAGCGCGCAGGCTATAGATATGCTGGTGGAGAGGCTATGCAGAGAGAGTGGCACTACAAAGCACGTGATTGTGCAGCAATTGCCCGAATCGCCCGAGTCGTTTATTCATCTTGATATGGTGTTTACATTCTTGGATCATGACAAGGCTATGGTTTACAAGCCTTTGATAATGAATCATACTCCTTATCAAACGGTGCATATGCAGATTGATAATGGTAAGGTGAAAAAGATTTCGTCGGTTGATGGTATTTTGAGTATTCTGAAGAAGCTGGGTATGGATGTGAAGCCGGTGATATGTGGTGGCAAAACGGACGATTGGGATCAGGAGAGGGAGCAATGGCACAGTGGGGCCAACTTCTTGGCCTTTGCGCCGGGCAAGGTGTTGTCTTATGCTCGCAATGTGCACACGCTGGAGGAGCTGGATAAGAATGGCTTTGACATCATCAGGGCTCAGGATGTGATTGATGGTAAGCATGACCTGGAGGGCAACGAGAAGTGTGTGGTGACCATAGAGGGATCGGAGCTGCCGCGAGGTGGCGGCGGACCAAGATGTATGACTATGCCGCTGCTGAGGGGTTAACCAAATGGATTGTAGGCCGTGTGTGCCTACAATATTTTACATATCTCTTTTAGTGATGCTACTGTGTGGGTGGGTGCAAAGCCATTGGCACTTTCGTTGTGTGGGTTAAACCAGATTTGATCCATATGGCTGTCTCGTGCGCCCACTATGTCGGCATCCCAGCTGTCGCCTATCATTAGCGTGCTTTGGGGCTGTGCGTGTGCTTGCTTCAGGGCATAGGCAAAGATGTCGGGGTGTGGTTTATTAACGCCTGCATCTTCGGATAGTATTACTTTATCGAAATAGGAGCTGAGGCCTGAGTTTTCAATCTTTTTGTATTGCACTTCCGTGAAGCCGTTGCTTAGTATATGCATTCTGTATCGTGGCTTGAGGTAGTCTAGCAGCTCTATGGAGCCATCGATGAGTGCGGTTTGCATTGTTGTGCGCTCAAGGTAGTCGTCGCTAACCTCTATTGCATACATGGGGCTGGTGATGCCAAATGGGCGGATGGGTGCAAGGATTCGCTCAACGATGAGATGGTCGCGATCTATTTTGCCCTGGCGGTATAGCGACCACAGGTTTTCATTGGATGGGTGAAATACTTTGTAGTAGTCTTGAAACGTGGGATAGAATTTATCAAATCCATAATCGTGATACACTTCTTGGAGACACACCAGCGAGTTTGTTTTGAAATCCCATATGGTGTCGTCTAAGTCTATAAACAGGTCTTTGTATGTCATTGTAGGAATATAAAAAAACGAAGTGGAGACGCGCTTTGCGTTTGCCACTTCGTTATATTAGTGTTATGCTTTGTGCTACTTAACTTCGATAATCAAGAATTTGGTCAAACTCCAGAAGCGCTGCGTATCTGTAACATGAAATGTGAGATTGCCATTGCTTGCTTCTTGAAATTCATAAGTTCCTTCGGGGTGATTTGACCACAGTTTTGCTTTGGTGGTGTATAATGGTATCTGAGTTACCTCGCGAATATCTATTTGCAAGAAGTATTCTTTATTGAAGGTTTCGGCCATTAGTTTGGTTGATTTTAGGAATCCTCCCGATAGTATCTTTTGCTCTTTCAGCTCGCTTGCTGTGCCAAATACATAGTATGCAGTGTTGAGAGATTTGTCTTGCTCTCTGATTTTGGCTTGTTGCTCTTCGGCGTGTTGTGATAGTTCGCCAAGATCTTCGGCAAGCTTGTCGATGGTTTCATCTTTTTGTGCCAATTCGTTTTGAAGGAAGGCAAGACGTGTTGAGCTCTCTTCCATCTCCTTGTTTAGCCTATTGATGGTGGCCTGAAGCGATGCTATTTGTTTGTTGCTGCCGGCATACTTAGAGTTGAGATCGGCCAATTGAGTTTTGTTTTTTCTGAGGATGTCTTGTATCATCTGAAAGTTGTCTCTGACTCTGTTTTTTGTGGCTGTGTTCATCTCGCCTGCTTGTGCCGATTGTGTGGATATATACTTCTCGGCTTCTCTTATTTTTTCGAAGTTGGCTTCTACTTCGCTTATCACATCCATCATTTCTTGTGTTTCTGCGTCAGTTGTTTGCAACATGTTTTGCAAGGAGTCAAGCTGTGCTTGCAGAGCCTGATACTCGTCAGATTCCTTAACATTCTTCCCAGTATTGGTACATGATATAATGAATGCACCGGCAAGTAATAAAATGAATACTTTCTTCATAATTCTATACTTATTAAATTAATAAATTTCGTTGTTTAAAAAAGATTGTTGACCCCTGTCATGTCAACCTCAATATTGTAATTTTTATTTTTGAGTCTTACTATTTGTCAGTCCCTCAACCACTATAACAAATTCTCCCTTAGGTTCGTTTAATGTGAAGTGAGAAATTAATTCAGGAAATGTTCCTCTTACTGTTTCTTCAAACATTTTGCTGATCTCTCTTGACACCGAAACTTTGCGTTCGTTGCCCAGGTATTCGCCCAATTGTGTGAGTGTTTTGACTACTCGGTAGGGCGATTCGTAGAACACCATTGTGCGGGTTTCGTCTGCTAGTTCCTTTAGTTTTGTTTGGCGTCCTTTCTTGGGTGGCAGGAAGCCTTCAAAGCAGAATCTGTCGTTGGGCAAGCCCGACATCACCAGCGCGGGCACAAATGCTGTGGCACCGGGCAGGCACAATACCTCCAGGCCTTCTTGCACGCAATCGCGCACCAATAGGTAGCCCGGATCTGATATTGCCGGTGTTCCGGCATCGGATATGAGGGCTATGGTTTGTCCTGCTTTTATTTTTTCTACTATGTGTGCTGAGGTTTTGTGTTCGTTGAACTTGTGATGCGATTGCATCTTGGTTTTTATATCATAGTGTTTCAATAAAAACCCACTTGTTCTTGTATCTTCTGCAAGAATCAAGTCACAACTTTTCAGTACGTTGATTGCCCGAAAAGTAATATCCTCGAGGTTGCCTATCGGCGTTGGCACTACTATTAATTTACCCATGAAATATTGATAAAAGAATACTAATTAGTTACTCTTGAAAATATTTCAAGAAAACTCTTTACATTTTCGCTTTCAAAGTCCCAGGTAGTATTTGCTCTTAAATACTCTTCCATTTCTTCTATGGTATCCAGAGTGTTTAGTTTTACCATCATCGCATTCATTGCCTCGCGGTCGTTAGCAAATAGTTCGCGCTGAAAGAAGAATCTGTCGTTGAGGCTTAATCCTCTTTTCACGTCAACCTTGGTGCCGGGTGTGGGCACTACATCATTTACTGATGGTATGCTTGTATGATTGATCGGTTGTGGCTGCTCTACCTTAGGCGCAGGGGCTGATGATTGGGCGAGCGGATTGGTGTATGTGGGCAATATGGGCGTTGGTGTGGGGCGGTTGTTGTGATGCCCGTTGCCATGGCCATTGCTATTACCGTTGCGCTCTTCGGCTACTGCCACAGGAGGTGGCGGAGGTGTAGCAGGCGCTGTTTGTTGTTTGCTTTTGCTTTCGCTTTCCGACAGGAATCTTATCAGCCTTTCCATTTGCGATTTCATATCTTCTATTTGAAGCATTTCAAGCTCGTGAATAAGGCTTGTTATTTCCTGACTCTTTTTGAACGATTCTTTAAAGAATGAAAAGGGTAAAGAATCATCCTGCTTAGCGGCTGATATATTTGTTTCCAAGCTTTGCACTACGCTATGCAATCTATTAATATATTCTTCTTTTTTGTTCATTTGTCTCCTTTACTTGCTTTAGATATTCAGCTTATTGATGAATAATAATACGACAAAAGTAATAATTATTTGTCTTGCTCTATAAAATCGCTTGGCAAATTTACAAGATATAACATATTGGTACTCCTAGTGATGGATGTGTAGAGCCATCTGTAGAAGTTGTCGCCCATGTGCGATTCGTTGATAAAACCTATGTCGAGAAACACGTTTTGCCACTCGCCACCCTGTGCTTTGTGGGCTGTGACGGCGTAGCCATACTTTACCTGAAGGGCATTGAAGTAGATGTCTTCTTTTACTTTTTTGTATCGCTCACGCCTTTGTGGGATGTGTGAATAATCTTCCATGACGGCGTTGAACAACTCGTCGTTTTGCTGACGAGACAGGCCAGGCGCTTCGGTGTGAAGCGAATCGAGTATTATTTTTGCCTCAAACTCCACATCATAATCATTGTGGCGCAAAAGCACATTGCAGAATCTGAAGCCGTGCATTGTTTCGGTGCCTCGCACTCGCAATACTTCCACAAATTCGCCATTTGCCAGGAAGTCTATATTCTCTATTTTGTCGGCCCAGTAGTAATTATTTTTGGTAATCATGAGGAGGTCGCCGGCCGATAATTCTTCTTCTCTATATAATACTGTGTTGCGGATGCCCATATTGTAGGCATTGACGCGCTTGTTGGAACGGGATATTATTATTGTGTTTTCTATTCCGTCGCGGCTATATACTGATGATATTTCTTCGATGAGATCGCTGCCGGCTATGAGCCTTACGTCGCCCTTGCTGTTTACCCTTAGTTTGGGAAAATCGAATGTGAAACCGCTGGAGAGACTATCGCGCAGCATTGTGGCATTGTGAAGGATGCCCGAATTGAGATCTTGGCGAACTATCTCGGTGAGGGTGAACGATAC
>CAZSKF010000073.1:0-11609 GCA_964607405.1 uncultured Proteiniphilum sp.
TGAATGTAGTCTCACCCCGAAACGAACTATCCGATAATGATCATTGGCCAATATTAGCAGATATAATTATAACATTTTGAAAATCCAGATTAGTTACATACACAGCTTATGAGTTAGTCTTTATTTTACATTTTTTTTATTTGTCAAAGCACCTCCTAATTCCACCTTTACTCCCCTGCCTATCTTAGATATTGATTTAAAATCTTGCGAAATATTCATCAAGTCATTCACAAGCGAGTATCCTACCACTTTATCAAAATCATCTCTAATCATGCAACTTCCCTTTAGTTGCATGAGCTGGTATGCTGATATATCTTTCATATCACATATCTTCATATATAAATCACCATTGTTTACACTACTCACCGCCACCTCTTCTTTATCTTTGATTAGGAGAACATCTATTAATTCAGAGTCGCTATTATACGCATTTTTATATATACGATCTATCTTTTTTGATAATATAGCCTCTACTTCCACCTTATTTATGTAAGCATTGTCATAACACATAAGTAGGTATCCGGTTTGATAATCTTTTGTTATAGAAACTTTATGAATATATTTTTCTTCAGTATTAAGAGTCATCTTAAAAGTCCTGTCATCATAAATATACAGATTTGTGATAATATTATTATTCGTTGTATCATCTACACTATCTAGATTTCCTTTGGCGATGCCAGATTGTTTGTTTATAATAAAATCTGAAAGATCTGAACCTTTTAATATTCGTGTTTGCACTCCTTGCCTTTGATAAAATTCGCCCTTGTAGTCAACCGGATAATCATAGCTGGGTATTGTAATCTCTAAATAGCTTTTATTATCCACATTATGAAATTGATACTCCAATATTGCGTTAATTATTTTGGGAAAGGAGCTTGCTACTTTCGACTGAATATGATTTTGATATTGGTCGAAACTATTATTATTGTTATCAAGATATGCAAGATCTGACTGCAATCCTAAAACATTCCCATTATTATCCACCCCAATATACAGTTTGCCCACTCCATTATATGCATTTAAAAATCCTGCTATAGTTCTCATCACTATGTCTTCCTGTGGTGTGCTGGATGCTGAGAAGAAAAAAGATGATTTAAACTCCTTATATTTGGTCTCGGCACCAAGATTAACAGGCCTTTCAATCTTATATTGTTTAACATCCTTCTCACTATTAGTAAACATGAGATCTAATTCTGCCAGGCTACTTGGTTTATCATTTAATACTATAGAGTTAAACTCTGTAGTAATAAGATCTTTAAAGTAGCTCAGTAGCTTATGTTCTTTATCAATAGACGTAAATAAGTTATACGTTTCAACCAGCTTTTTTAGTCTAAATAATTTTGATTCTACTCCTATATCAATTGGTATCTCTATATCTTTACTATCAATATAATCTAAAATATCCAAAGGACGCCTATCATTTATAATTCGCTCAATCCCCAAATTTAGGATACTTGAGACACCAAACAACTTTGTCAAGTTTTTATCCTTTCTATATTTAATTATATGGGCAAGGTTTTCCAGTTTATTCATTTGTTGATACGACTTGTAGTGTTTTATGATACCTGCAATATTAACTAAAAAATAATAGTTTATAATCAACTCCTTCTCATCCTTAATATAATTAAGTCGCTGCTCTAAGCAATATACAAGCTGAAGTGAAAGCTCCCGAAGCCTAGCATCTTCTTGTGATTTTATGTCTAGACTTAAGTTTTCAAACTCACCTTCACAGTGTTCTTGCTCTAATAAACCAGTCTCAATTAGATATAACCTCCACAATTCAAAAGCATTATCTACAAAGTAATCATCTGTTTGTTCAAACGAACTAATCGAAAAGTTCTTTGACTCACTATTGTATTGATCTACTCTTACATGCAAAACCATTCCTGTTCTCACACTCAAGTCATAAAACATTATAGGAAGCTTTGTCTCAGTTATACCAAAGTTAAGACCATTATATCTACGTATTATAATAGCTTTCGTATCCTGTGGCCTACTTATCATATCCGATATCATTTCCTCTGAAACTTCTACACCTTCTATTTGAAGCTGTCCCTGATCATTAATACCTTTAATTTTAAACCTAACTAAATCACCAATCTTCATAAACTCAGATATCGGCAGAGATACTCTGGCTCTATTAAAACTATTGAGATGGAACAGAGCATCCATTTGTTGGTTATTTATCATAAAAGAGATAAAACAATACTTTGATTTTTTTCCGAATGATTTTATTCTACCAACATAAACTTTATCAAAATCAATAATCTCTTCGTTTATTTCTGTTTTCAAGCGTGAGAAAGCAATAAGATTAATTGCTGCGTCTATCAACTCTTCAGACGACATATTTGCATTTAAGCTATCAATATCAAAATCAGACTTTATTGCCAAGTCTAAACCAGGTAATTCTGATACAATTGTAGTTTTCTTATAATATTTACCCTTATACAGATTAGCAGGTGTAAATAACATTCGACTATTAGACAACTCTATTAAACCCGAAGACTCGCAGTGAAGTTTCTGCGATGTATTATCTTTAAATATTCTCTCATAATCACAATATTTTAGATCAAATATATCCTTATATTGATGAACCCTTGATGTAATATAAGCTTGATTAATTAACGTGTAAATAGCCAGATCAATATATCTGGAATCACTATAATATGTGCCCAAGAATCTCAATAATATTACTGACGAAACAGAAGCCCTGTGACTATCACCTTTCTTATAGTAAAGTATGATAAGCAGGTATTGATTTCTAATTAACATCTCTAATGTATGCTTTTTGCCATCATCAAGAATCGCATACGTTTCATTTAGCATCATTGATCTCACCTGTCTTATCTTAGATTCAATTGCTATTATATTTGTAATCAAATCACTCTCATCATATACCTTATGTTTTATCATTTTTAGCATTACACTGTATATTTGCTCATCATCAATTTTTTCGATATAAAAATGTGATATATTTATTAAGCTAGAAAATATACACTTATCCTCATTACTTAAATAAGGAGACATTGTTAAGCGTTTTTTAATTCTGCTTATCAAGTCATTGTGTTCATTGTTTTGTATTAACCTTATTGCACCTTTCAGATAAGAGTATTTCTCAATTTTAGTCTCAGCTTTAGCAATTATTTCATTTATACTTTGAGGTGAAAAATTTCTAAGATAATCAGATCCCTCTAATATCCATTTCTCAATTTTAATATAAATATCTAACAACTTTTGAACATAAGCTGTTTCGTTTGTGTCAAGACAAGCATAAATATATCTATCTAAATAGGATAGATATGTAAAAACCCACAAATTTTCACCTTCTTGATATTGCTTAAGATATGCTTGTTGAATTTCCACATAAGAATTCTCCTCGAGTGATTCATTATTTTCTTTAAAGAAATAATCATTTATGGAATCCGCATAGCCAATGGTTGCAAAAAGATTTTCAACTGTGTATTTTGCTTCTTCTACTTCTACTATTTCACGGACCAATCTCAACGTTCCGTTATTAGTAAATCCTCTTACTGACAACTGTATCGGATCATTAACATCATAAGAGTCTATGCTGCTATTGAATGACTTATCACTATTAGGATAGTAAATATGATTCATCAGATTTATATCATTCAATAACCAATAGGTAGTACCCAGCTCTTCATTATAATTTTTTTCTTTAATGGTAAAGTTGTATTTATTACCTACTTTATATAGTTTGTAGATTAAATATTCTCGCTCTACATAGAGTGCTGGTGTTCCATCATCAAAATTCACTAAACAAAATGGTATTTCATTATCCAAATCCATATTGTTAAGACTTTTAGGAAGAATGGTTCTTATTTTATCTCCATTATATTCAAGTGTAACACATCTATTATCATTCTTATTATAATAATCATCTACAACCCTCATCATGTATATCTTGTCATGCTCCAAATCCAAGTCAGATATTGGCTTATAGTGCGTTTTAGCAATTTCGGGTAGTTCAAAGAATACTTTATTACTACCTACATTAAGACTTTCAATAGTCAGATTTATTTCTCCGGTATTTATATCATTATCGTCCAGAAAGTAAATAGGGATAAAAAAATCAAGATGCCTGAAGTTACTTATAGTAGCATAGTTATCATCTGCCTTCTTAATCATAAACGAATAATTATCACCTTGCTTATACAAATTCAGAATACTATATTCAAAGTACAATCTGTCTTTCTTGATATTATACTCTTTTAAATATAAATAGATCTCTTCTCCCACATCATGATATAGTCTAAAACAGGAATGCTCCTCTAAGGTTTCTATATCTACAACTATCGAAAGCTTGTTGTCATGCTCCACGATTCTATACTTCCTATGTTTTTTCTCCATTTCCTAATAGTATTTTGGTATTAAAATATTACTTGCCACATTTTGTGGCTACTTAATAATTTTCATTTATTTAAAATCTAAGCAACAGAATATTATATTAATTATTCTATTATAGTTAATTAAAAATCAAATATAATATTTTTTCCATAAAAACCACCATCTGGCACAATCTTTTTCTAATATTACCATACTATCATATGTTATGAAAACTACTATTTGCATATTCAGTCAAAATCAGTTACTTTTATAATCAGAAACAACGTAATTAACTAACATCATATGAAACTCAAATATATTTTTGTTATTATATACTCTATGCTTGTTTGGTCGGTAATAGTTAGTGCGCAGGAAACTACAACAGTATCTTTAGCAGACAGCATTGACTTAAATAAAGCAATGTTGCGCATGAAGTATCCTCACTTGGAAAACTCAAAAGACCTTCGATTTAATATTCCAACTATCAGTCCTATTTTAGGAAGAGATGGAATTCAATACAACAAGTTTGAAGATTTATCTGTAGCCCCTTTTATTGCACCGCGCACAAAACCACTAGGTGTGGATTTTTATGGTGTTGGGTCTGACGATATATTTTCGAAGAGCAGAACCGCAGTTGCTTCATACTCTCCTGCAAAACGACTCAACCTACACACAGCTGCAACGCTAGGTCTGGTTGAAACTCCCTTTTTTGGCAAGGCTAATTATTATATCCTCAATGCGGGGGCTAACTATCTGATAGCACCTAACCTGATGGCCGGAATATCGGGATCATATAATTCTGACTTTGGTGTGATGCCATTCTGGAATATTTCTACCGACTGGCATTATGCTCCTTCACGCAGTTTTTTAATTGAGGGTAACATAGGATATACAAAAACAGCTGCCAACAGATTTAATGTTAACCAATCTACCGTACAAATTGACCTTCATGCACGCCAACGCATCACTGATGACTGGTATTTAAATGCTTATGGAGGCAAACCAATTATTCAAAAAACCAATACACCTCTTAGACCAATGATGCCTATCATGAATAACACTTACTATGGAGCTACTATAGAACACTGGTTTAGCCCAACTATGGGTGCCGAAGCCGGCATGATATGGGTACGTGATATGTTCTCCGGGAAGATGAGACCACAACCCAAACTGGAATTAAAATTCAGACCAGGCAGATAAAACATATAGCCCAAAACATAGCGTAGAACAAGCTAATCCCTAAATCTAGCATCTTCATCGATACTTTAATGTGGTTAATCTAATTTATTTGTTAAAAGAATTGTTTCGCATTATTTTTGTATTCAAGATATGTAGTATATATCAACAAACAAAATGTACAAAACAAGGTAACGAGACATTCAAAAATAACGAAACAATAATTTAGAAAACAATTTATGAAACGATTTTTTATACTCTTAGGGATTATCGCTGTCAGCTTAACCACGTTTGCCCAAAATAGAGGGCAAATAAGAGGGAAAGTAATTGATGCCGAATTTAACGAACCTATATTGGAGGCAAACATTAGAATACTGCAAGCAAAGGACAGCACCTACGTTAATGGTGTAGCTACTAATAATAAAGGAGACTTCTCAATTAATATGCCTTTTGGATCATACATTGTGCATGTAACATATGTGGGAAATAACGACTTCTTTAAAAATGTAACCCTAAGCAGCTCAAACCCCAATAGTAATTTAGGTACCATAGAACTTGGCGCAGACAATATACTACTTGATGCAGTAGTGGCAACAGCAAAAGCTGCTGAGATTGTGGTAAAAGGTGATACTACAGAGTATAATGCAGACTCGTATAAAGTTACCGAAAGTGCTGTGCTTGAAGACTTGTTCAAGAAAATGCCCGGAGTTGAGATTGACGAAAATGGTAAGATAACCGTTAACGGTCGTGAGGTAAAGAAAATCATGGTTGATGGCGAAGAGTTTTTCAGCTCCGATCCAAAAGTAGCATCCAAAAATCTTCCTGCAAAGATGGTAGAAAAAATTCAGGTTCACGACCGACGTAGCGATATGTCGATGATGACAGGATTTGATGATGGTGATGAAGAAACAGTTATCAACCTTACCGTGCGACCCGGAATGAAAGAGGGATTGTTTGGAAATGCATTTGCCGGATATGGATCGCAAGACAGATACGAAGGCAATGTCATGATGAACTACATGAAAGATAAAAACCAATACACATTGCTTGGAGGATACAACAACACCAATAATGCAGGCTTCTCAGATCTTGGCACGGCTTCGTTTGGAGGCGGTGGTGGAGGAAGAGGCATGTGGCGAGGTCCAAATAACGGTATCACAAAGTCAGGCAACTTAGGATTCAACTTTAGCCAACAGTTTAACAAAGACCTTAAACTTGGCGGTAACCTTCGTTTTGGTGATACCGACAATAATACAATTTCAAAAACTCACACACAAAACTTATTAAGCAGCGGAAACAGACTTGAGAACGAGAACAACAGTTCTAACAACTGGAGCCAAAACTTTAATATGGACTTGCGCTTAGAGTGGACCCCTGATACGCTCACTAAAATTATTTTTAGTCCCAACGCTTCTTTGTATAAAAACAAACAAAGCCAGTTTGGTGATTTTGTAACTACTCTTGAGACAACTACAGATACCATCAATAGCGGAGATTCAAAATACAATCAGGATGGAACCGGAAAAAATATTTCGGGAAGACTTGACGTAAGCAGAACCCTTGGAAAGAAAGGTCGTATCCTTAGTGCGCAGCTAAGCGGGGGTATCTCAAACTCTGAAAGCAATGGATCAAACTTGTCTAACACCTTCTATTATGGATCTAAAGAAGATGACATAATAGATCAGAGATTAAACAATATAAATGACTCAAGAAACTGGAGAGGATACGTATCATACGTTGAACCAATAGGAAACAATAATGCGATACAGTTTGCATATTCATATCGTCAAAACAATTCGGAATCTGATAGAGATACCCGTACTAAAGACGAGAATGGAAACTATACCGTGCTAGATGAACGATACAGCAAAAGATTGGAAAACAACTTTACTAATCAAGAGGTGGAGCTAAACTTTCAGTCTGTAAGAAAAGACTACGACTATATGTTTGGATTCACAGTTCAACCATCATCCTCGGCAAGTAAGACATTTATTGGCGAGAGTCTTGAAAATGACTTCAAAAGAAGTGTAGTAAACTATGCACCTACAGCACAATTCAACTACAGATGGACTCGTCAGCACAACATAAGACTAAGATACAACGGAAGCACCTCACAACCTTCTGTGACACAGCTATCTCCAGTAGAAGATGTATCAAACCCCCTTAATATTACTGTTGGTAATCCTGATCTTAAGCCATCATTCCAACACAGGTTGAACGTTCGTTATCAAAACTTCAATCCTGAAAAGAATAGTCATATGGGTGTATTTGGAGGAATCAATTATTTGACAAACGATATTGTTTCGGCTACAACTACTGACCTTTCTACAGGTGCAAAACGCACCACGTTCGAAAACGTATCGGGCAACTGGAATGCAAATGGACGTATGATGATGAATGTGCCTCTTAAGAATATCAAATTCTCTATATTCTCTATGTCTTTTGCAAGCTACAACCAGTCAAACGGTTTCTCAAACACTATAGATCTTGACGGTGCAGAGCACATTGAAAAGAACTTAAGCAAGAGGGTAAACCTAGGAGAAACTCTGGGATTAAACTACCGTTCTGATCTGTTCGACTTCTCGGTGAGAGGAAATGTGAATTACAACAATGTTAAGAACACACTAGAAGGACAACGAGACCAAGAGTATTTCAACTATGGCGGAAGTGCAAACACTACAATATATTTACCCTACAGCTTCTCAATTGAGAGTGATGTCAACTACAGCACCAACTCAGGATATGCAGACGGCTACACACAGGATGAGTGGTTATGGAATGCTTCACTTTCAAAACAGATATTTAAACAAAAAAATGGTACTATCAGATTCAAGATATACGACATCCTACAACAACGTAGCAATATATCAAGATCTGTAACATCCAACTATATTAGAGATACAACAACAAATACACTTACATCATATTTCATGTTCCACTTTGTATATCGCTTCAATATATTTAAAGGCGGAGCAACACAAGAAGACATGATGCAACGAAGAGGTCCTGGCGGCGGTCACGGCAGAGGAATGATGTAAAAAAATTAATTATAGCTTAATGCAATAATATGTATTAAGCTATAGTTTTTAAATATAGATAGACAAACAAATACTGTGGCGATATGAATAATATTATCAAAAGAAATTTCCAGAATAAATATACAGTTATCATAGTTCATATACTATTATGGAGTATGATATTGGTGGCGCCATATTTCTTTATGGACAGAGAAAAAATATTCAACTGGGATATGTTTATACGCTCTATTCCCGATATGCTGGGATTATTGCTGATATTCTATATAAACTACTTTATTCTTATTGATAAATTATTATTCAAGGGGAAGCCATATCAATTTATTTTCTACAACATAATATTGCTCGTAGCAATGCTTGCTCTTATGCATTATGGGAATGATTTTATTAGAACATTAAGCTCGCCACCAATGAGACGACGCAGAATGAGAGTCTCACCTTGGCTATTTGTTATAAAAAATGCCACAACCCTCATAACAATGGTGGGACTTAGCGCAGCTCTAAAAATGTCTTTCAGATGGTTCATAGTAGAGAATGAGAGAAAAGAGCTGGAGAAAGCAAAAACAGATGCAGAACTAAAGAACCTAAAGAATCAGATTAGTCCTCACTTTCTTCTTAACACCCTCAATAATATATATGCACTTATAGCTTTTGACCCCGATAAGGCACAACAAGCCGTGCTTGATTTAAGCAAACTACTCAGACATATGCTATATGATAATGAGAAAACATATGTACCTTTACATCAAGAAATTAGCTTTGTAAAGAATTATATAGAGCTTATGCGGTTGAGGCTTTCGGACAATGTGGCACTAGATGCACAAATAGATGCCGATCAAAACAGCACAACACCTATTGCGCCGCTGATTTATATATCTCTTATTGAAAATGCATTTAAGCACGGCATAAGCAGTAGCAAACCATCGTTTATAGCATTCAGAATTTCTGAAAAGCCGGATGGAATTATAGAGTTTGTTTCTAAAAACAGCAATTATCCAAAATCAATCTCCGACAAGAGTGGAAGCGGAATAGGCCTGGAACTGGTAAGAAAGAGACTCGATTTTATATATCCTGATAGTTATGACTGGAAGATTGAAAACGAGAATAATATATACTCTACATCATTAATAATATATACGAAAGGAAAAACAAAATGAAACTAAACTGCTGGATAGTGGATGACGAACCTTTGGCACTAGAGTTGTTGAGTTCGTATGTGAGTCGCACACCATTTCTAAATCTCACCGGGAAATATTCAAGTGCCGTTAAAGCAATGGAAGATCTTTCCAAAGATGAGGTTAATGTAATATTTCTTGATATTCAGATGCCTGAGGTAAACGGAATGGAATTTGCACAAATGATTGATGAAAACACCCGAATTATTTTCACAACTGCCTTTAGCGAATATGCACTGGATGGATACAGAGTAAATGCACTGGACTATCTCTTAAAACCATTCTCCTACTCCGATTTTTTGAATGCTGCCAAACGTGCACTCAAGTGGTACGAAATGAAAATGAGTGCTCAGGAGAACAAAGAAAACATCTCTGATGGTATTTTTGTAAGAGCCGACTATAAGCTTGTGCACATCTTGTATGATGATATATTATTTATTGAAGGACTTAAGGATTATATAAAGATATATACCGTCAAGGAAAAGAGACCCATTATCACATTGATGAGTCTTAAATCAATGGAAGAAGAACTACCCGAAAACAGATTTATTCGTGTTCACAGATCTTATATTATCAGCCGAAGCAGAATATCAAGTATTGATAAAAACAGAATATTAATACTGGAGCATCAGGTACCTATAGGCGAAACATACCGCAAGGGTTTTATGAATGCAATAAACAGCTAAGTTGCATTTTAATATCTTGGCTGATGCCACACACTATTTTGTATTAAGATTTGCTCTCAAAACCACTTCTTTCTTCTAAAATAAAGAAGCATAATAATTGCAATAACCAACATCACGCCCAGCACAACAAAATAGCCATAGGGCGATTTCAACTCGGGCATATTAACGAAATTCATTCCATACAACCCGGCAATAAAAGAAAGAGGGATAAACACCACCGAAAAAATTGTTAGCACTGCCATGATATCATTAAGCCTGGTGCTCATGGCAGAGTGATATATATCAACAGCATCATAAAGCACTTCGCGGTAATAATCCAGCATCTCTGTGGCTTGGCTAATATTATCCTGAAGCTCCTTAAAGTGAGTTTCATTTTCATCATCAATATAATCAGTTTCAAGTTTTCTCAAGCTAAATATCATCTCCCTTGCAGGCTTCATTTCTCTTCTATATCTATTAAGTTCTTGTTTGAGCAAATTTATCTGTGTCAGAATTTCTCGATCATTGTTTAGAGTCAATTCCTCCTCCACATCCTCTACCCTGCTTCCATACATATCTATAATATATATGTAGTTGTCAATTATCACATCAAGCAGTGCAAAGAGAATATAATCAGTGCCCGAGCTATGAATTTTGGATTTCCGCTTCTGTATTCTATTCTTTACGGGCAAGAATATATCAGAAGTGCTCTCCATAAAAGAGATTATAACGTTATCGGTAACAATGAAACACATATTCTCTTTTTTCAACTCCTGTGTTGCATCATTCAACTGCATCATTTTGATAGAGGCAAACAAACCATCATCATAATCTTCTACCTGCGGACGAAGCGAAGCATCCATAACATCCGATATAATATTTCCGGGAATATTATATGCTTCAGATATTTCAGTCATCAAAACTTCATCATTAATACCGGCAATATTAACCCAGCAATACTGATTACTATCTGTAAAAGCTTTAAGCTCCGAAACCGAACCAATTTCAATCTCATTGGCACCTTCAATGGAAAAATCAATAGCACTGATTCTGGGTTCTTCCAAACCATTATCTTCTCTCTTCCTTATATCATAAGGAGAAAGACCAATATCTTCTTTTCGTTTTCTTCTGCGTTGCAGCAAAGGTATTGTCATGATGCTTTATCGTATTTAAGTTAGGTTATAAAAAAAGTGCGGATTGCAGGAATATAT
>CAZSKF010000074.1:0-11430 GCA_964607405.1 uncultured Proteiniphilum sp.
TACTCATCAATTAAATCACAAGGAGTAGAGATTTATCAAATATCTTTTGATTCTGATGAACACTTCTGGAAAAATGCAGCAAGTAATCTTCCTTGGGTAACTGTTCGTGATCCGCAAAGCGTTTACTCTAAGTTGCTATCAACATACAATGTTCGTGAGCTTCCAACAGCATTTGTTATAAATCGCGAAGGCGATGTGGTGGCTCGTATCGAGAACTTTAATACTCTAGAGAGTGAAATAAAGAAAGTTTTAAATTAAAATGATGTTTTGGTCATTATAAATTAAAATCATATCTTTGCGATGATGATAAAGATTGGAAAGAGGGATTTCGTGATATATATTTCACGGAATTCTTTTTTCTTTAATATGCATTGTCAACATTAATAATAGTATCAAATAAAAAATAGGAGAGACAGTAATGGCAATAACTTATATGACAGAAGAAGGTCTTCGAAAACTTAAAGATGATCTTATTCAATTAGAATCGGTGGAAAGACCCGAGATATCACGTCAGATAGCCGAAGCAAGAGACAAAGGAGATTTATCAGAGAATGCCGAATATGATGCGGCCAAAGAAGCTCAAGGAATGCTTGAGGGTAAGATTGCTCAATTAAAAGGATTGATTGCGTCAGCACGTATTATAGATGAGAGCTTAATAAAGACTGATGAGATTCAGATAATGAATAAAGTAACTCTTAAGAACCTGAAGACTAATAAGAATATGACTTATACATTAGTATCAGAGAGCGAAGCAGACTTGAAGAGTGGTAAAATTGCAGTTAGCACACCCATCGCCCAAGGATTAATGGGCAAGAAGGTTGGAGACAAGGTGGATATTCAAGTGCCATCTGGTATGATTAGTTTCGAAGTTCTAGAAATATCTATTTAATCAATAAAGAATTATGGCATCTATTTTTAGCAGAATAATTTCAGGTGATATACCATCTTATAAAATAGCTGAGAATGAAAAATTATTTGCTTTTCTTGATATCAATCCTTTGGCCAAGGGACATACCTTAGTTGTTCCTAAGCTTGAAGTTGATTACATTTTTGATCTTGAAGATGATTTGTTGAGTGAAATGATGGTTTATGCAAAATCAGTAGCAAAAGCAATTAAGGCTTCAGTAGATTGCAATAGAGTGGCTGTGATGGTTCTGGGATTGGAAGTGCCACATGCCCACATTCATTTAGTACCAATACAAAGCGAAAAAGATATAGATTTATCCAAACCAAGGGTAGAACTATCTCCTGAGCAATTTATAGAATTGGCCCAGCATATTAGTAGTAATATGTAGGTGCTAATTATAACAATAAAAAAACAGGCGATCAATATTATCTAATAATAATGGTCGCCTGTTTTTTTGTATGCTATAATATATAGTTTAAATCTTATATCTTTCGAATTCTAACCCCTCTGACAAAATGGTTTTCACTCTTCTCTAAAATTAGGTCCGCTCTGAACCTAGTTGGCAAAATGTTTTGAGTCAAGTTAGGGCAGTTAATTTCATTCCACACCTCCGTTGCAAAGTCTAGCAACTCCTCTTCGCTATATGATGCATATTTGTGGAAATATGAGTCAGGATTTGAAAATGCCGTAGTTTGCAAGGTCTTAAACCTCTCAAGATACCATTGTTTGATATCCTTTTCGGCAGCATCCACATAAATAGAGAAATCAAAGAAGTCAGAAACAAACACACGACGTCTAGGCTTTTTACTCAATGTAACCTGAAGAACATTTATACCTTCAACTATCAGAATATCCGGTTTTTTAATTTCTTGCGACTGTCCCGGCATAATATCATAATACAGATGAGAATATACAGGCGTGTGCAATACCTCTCTTCCCGATTTTACAGCAGCCAAGAATGCTAATAAATTTTTGGCATCATAACTTTCAGGGAATCCTTTCCTGTTCAAAATGCCCCTTTCTTCAAGCTCCTGATTGGGATATAAAAAACCATCAGTAGTAATAAGTTCCACATTGGGCTTTTCGGGCAACATTGATAATAGCTTTTGCAACACACGCGCCGTTGTGCTTTTGCCTACCGCCACACTTCCTGCAATTCCAATTATATAAGGAATACTTTGACTGGGATTTTTAAAAAACTCCTCACGTTCCACATGCAAATTACGATAGTGTGTAATATGAATTTGCAACAATCTGATGAGAGGGATATAAATATCCTCCACCTCCTCCATATTTAGAGGCTCATTTAGTCCATGAAGCGCATTCAGGTCTATATCTGCAATAGGAAATTGTGGATGATCCTCTAGTATCTTCCATTCATCTCTGGTAAAACTCCTGAAAGGGGAGTAAGTAGCGTTGTAGTGTTTTAATTTCATTGGAACAAAAACTGTTTGAAAGCACAAAGATATAAGAATCTATTTTAATACGAAAAGAGCCGGCAATAATACTATTAATATTTGCCGGCTCTAAGTATGAGAATTACAAAATGTTATCCTTTATGATAATAACTCAGTACTTCTTTTAATAAAGTTGCTAAGTGCCTCTCCTTTCAAAAGTCCAAAAGACAATAGTGACAAATCCACAAGTTGTTTTAATTTCTTGTTTTCTGCTGCCAGAGTAATACCTTCCTCTTTTGATTTATCTTTCAAATTGTTTACAAAAGATGCAATTGCAGGATGCTCCATATTCACCACCGCCTGAATCATATTAGGCATCTCTCCATAAATACCCATTCCAGGTTGCATCTCCGACATCTCTTTCATTCGGCGCATAAATTCATCTTGTGTGATTTGGATTGGTTGAGTTGTCTCACCCAAGTTTTTGAAGTTGATGTTAAATTCAGTTTTCTCAATAACTGGGAATAATGATTTCAGAGATTCAGTAAGATTTTCCTTCTCAGTGTCAGAAAGCTTCACTTCTTCTCTTTCTTCTTTCACAATCAAGTTATCTACAGTATCACTGTCAACTCGAACAAATTTAGTCTTCTCCAATTTTTGCTCTAGCTGACCAATCCAGTGAGTATCCAATTGTCCATCCATTATTAGAACATCATACCCTTTCTCTTTCACATTCTCTATAAAGGCATACTGCTCATCTTTGTTTGTAGCATACAGATAAACCAAATTGTCATCTTTATCCTTTTGAGTACCCTCAATCAAAGTTTTGTACTCTTCAAAAGTGAAATACTTATCTTCAATATTCTTTAGCAAGCTAAATTTGGCAGCGCGATCATAAAACCTGCTCTCAGTTAGCATTCCATATTCCACAAATACTTTTAGGCTATCCCACTTGCTCTCAAATTGAGCTCTGTCTTTTTTGAATATCTCCTCAAGCTTGTCCGCCACCTTTTTGGTGATATGGTTTGATATCTTCTTAACATTGTTGTCACTCTGAAGATATGAGCGAGATACGTTAAGCGGAATATCAGGTGAATCAATTACACCATGAAGAAGAGTCAAGAATTCAGGAACAATTCCCTCTACGGAGTCTGTTACGAAAACCTGATTGCTATATAACTGAATTTTGTTTCGTTGAATTTCCACATTATTCTTTATTCTTGGGAAATATAATATACCAGTCAAGTTGAAAGGATAATCAACATTAAGATGTATCCAGAATAATGGATCATCCATTGTCATAGGATATAGCTTGCGGTAGAAGTTAGTATAATCTTCGTCCTTAAGCTCGGCAGGTCTTTGTTTCCACAGAGGGTTCACTTCATTAATAACGTTGTCTTCATCTGTTTCAACATGCTTGCCATCTTTCCATTCTTGTTTTTTGCCAAATACTACAGGAATAGGCAAAAACTTACAATACTTATTCAACAGAGATTCTATTTTATAAGTCTTTAAAAACTCCTGATTCTCTTCGTCTATATATAATATAATGTCAGTTCCTCTGTCTTCCTTGTCAGCTTTGGTCATTTCATATTCAGGATCTCCCTCACACGACCATTTCACTGCATCGCCACCTTTGTGAGATTTTGAAACAATCTCCACCTTCTTTGCAACCATAAAGGTAGAGTAGAAACCCAAACCAAAATGGCCAATAATAGCATTAGCATTATCTTTATACTGGTCTAGGAAGTCATTTGCCGATGATAAAGCTATCTGATTAATATATTTATCAACCTCCTCAGCATTCATTCCAATTCCTCTGTCCGAAATGGTTAGTGTGCCGGCCTCTTTATCAACCGATACTCTTACGGATAAATCTCCTAACTCTCCTTTAAATTCTCCTACTTCTGATAAGGTTTTAAGCTTTTGAGTTGCATCAACAGCATTTGAAACCACTTCACGAAGAAATATCTCGTGATCACTATAAAGAAATTTCTTGATGATGGGGAATATGTTTCCAGTTGTAACCCCAATTTGTCCTTTTTTGATTGTCATAATATGTATTTATTAAATTTCAATTTATGATATATACTGCAAATAGTGTGCCAGAGAATTTGACTGACAAAATATACTCAATTATTACTTAGTTAAACTGCGCAGACCTTCTCTCAAAGTAGGCTTCAAATCTTATTAAGTGTTCTATTAAGACTTATGAAAAATAGAGAATTATTCTCATTTTCTTGTTTATATCAATAGAATTTATACGTGATAGTGATTTTTGTTGCATTATTAATGCGTTGATTAATAGGGTAATAATAAAGGGCAAAGTTGTCTTAATTATAATTAACAGATATTTGTCTATAAATGAGTAGCATAAGAGAGAAAAATTTCTAAATTTGTAATTGACAATGTCACTCAACACATATTTATATGAGTTGATACAGATGATATTTAACACAACAACCATTTAAAAAATTACAAGTATGAAGTCAAAAAAATCTTTCGAAAACAGCTTATTGGGTTTACAGGATAATATGTTCAACTTCGCCTTGTCTTTGACTGCCGATCGTGAAGATGCTAAAGACTTATTGCAAGAAACCACTCTTAGGGTTTTAGACAATAGGGAAAAGTATTATGAGAATGTAAATTTCAAAGGATGGGTATTTACCATCATGCACAACATTTTTGTAAATAACTACAGAAAAATTGTTCGCAGTCAAACTATCATTGATAAGACAGAAAACTTGTATCATTTGAATCTTCCTCAAGATTCAGGCTTTAATACTCCCGACGGTGCCTACACCATTAAAGAGATTAATAAAGCAATTGCAAGTTTCACGGATGAGTATAAAGTGCCTTTCTCGATGCACGTTACAGGATACAAATATGAGGAAATAGCCAAGCATTTAGGATTGCCCATTGGCACAGTCAAGAGTCGCATCTTCTTTGCCAGAAAGCGTCTGCAACAAATGCTTAAAGATTTCAGATATTATAGTGAATAGAATTTAAGAAAAGTATCATTGTATAATATTAAACGCCTCTATTATTAATAGGGGCGTTTTTATTTTCTATATTTGCACCGTTTTTTTATCAAATGAATTTAAACCCACAAAATATTAGAAATGGAAATCGTTTTATTAATAATCTCTTTAGTAATCCTCTACTTTGGCGCCGAATGGCTTGTTGGGGGTGCATCTTCATTAGCCGCACGACTCAAAGTGAGCCCCTTGATTATTGGATTAACAATAGTATCAATGGGCACAAGCGCGCCCGAGCTTGTGGTAAGCATCAAGGCAGCAATGGCAGGGCAAAGCGCCCTGTCGATAGGAAATGTTTTGGGCTCCAATTTATTTAATACAGCTCTGATATTAGGAGTCTCAGCCTTTATTGTGCCACTGGTTGTGAAGCGACAATTGCTAAAGGTGGATGTACCCGTTATGATAATAGCCACTGTGGTATTTCTTGTAATGTTTCTCGATGGCGAATTGTCGGCTATAGAATCATGGATACTACTAGCTATGTTTGCAGCATATATGACATATCTTTTTGTAACTTCCCTCAAAAATAAGGAGAAGCAAGATGCTTCGCAAGGGTCAGCCATAAGGATATACAAGCACTGGGTTATAGACATATTGTTGTTAGGTTTGGGCTTGGCCGGGTTGGTTTATGGGTCAGACTTGTTGGTAAAGAACGCAATAATAATAGCTCAAAAGCTAGGAATGTCCGAAGCAATGATAGGCCTAACTATTGTGGCGGCAGGCACCAGCATACCCGAGCTTGCCACATCCGTAGTAGCGGCAATCAAGAGGCACTCAGACATAGCCATTGGCAACGTGGTGGGCTCAAACACATTCAATCTATTGTTAATATTGGGAACAGCAGGAGCAATCTATCCCATCAAAACCCCTGACATAAATATAATAGACAGCCTATTCTTGCTTGGTGTCAGTTTGGCATTATTGCTATTCATGAAAATGGGTACAAGAATCAATCGATGGCAAGGCGCCATCTTCTTATTAATGTATGCGTCATACTATATTATAAAATTATCGTAGTAGGTACATATTGAGATAAAACAAAAACGAGGAAAGATTACTTTTGTATAAGTACCTTTCCTCGTTTTATTATTATGTTACTATATCCTATTTATTTTCAGCTTTAGGAATATCAAATGTTTTGGCATTCTTCACCTTGGTTTTCAGTAAAGCAATATCCAATACCTCCTTCACATCCTCCACATAATGGAAGTTGAGCCCTGTGATATACTCCTCCTTAATTTCAGAAATATCCTTTTGATTCTCCTTACACAAGATGATATCAGTAATTCCGGCTCTTTTGGCAGCAAGTATCTTCTCTCTAATGCCACCCACAGGCAATACTTTGCCACGAAGAGTAATCTCACCAGTCATAGCCAAATTTGCTCTCACCTTGCGCTGCGTATATAAAGAAGCAAGAGATGTAATCATTGTTATACCAGCCGATGGACCATCCTTAGGCATTGCACCCTCGGGCACGTGAATGTGAGTATTCCAATAATCAAAAATCTCAGGATCAATATCAAGTATGTCAGCATTGGCATGAATATACTCCATAGCAAGCATAGCCGACTCCTTCATCACATCTCCCAAGTTTCCGGTTAGTGTAAGTTTCGATCCTTTGCCTCTACTTAGCGAGCTTTCCACAAAAAGAATTTCACCACCAACGGCAGTCCACGCCAATCCGGTTACCACACCGGCATATTCATTACCCTGATATTTATCTTTGCTATATTCCTCTATACCCAAATAGTCAACCACGTGTTCGGGTTTCAATGTTTTTGGATATTCCTCTTCACCCGCAATTTTGCGAGCTATTTTGCGCACCACTTTAGCAATCTTCTTATCCAGCTCTCTCACCCCCGACTCGCGAGTATAAGACTCCACAATAGTATGAAGCGCAGGCTTAGATATTTTAAAATCTTTCTTTTGCACGCCGTGATTCTCCAGCTGCTTGGGAAGCAAGTGTCTGTGGGCAATCTCTATTTTCTCATTGCTGATATATCCACCCACATCAATAAGCTCCATTCTGTCCAGCAGAGGTTGAGGAATGTTGTTGAGGTTGTTAGCAGTTGCCACAAACATCACTTTAGATAAATCATAATCTATAGATAAGTAGTTGTCATGAAAAGCATTATTTTGCTCAGGGTCCAAAACCTCCAATAGAGCCGAAGCAGGATCACCTCTAAAATCGCTACCCACCTTATCTATCTCATCCAGCACAAATACCGGATTTGAGCTACCGGCCTTTTGTATGCTCTGAATGATTCTACCCGGAATGGCACCAATGTAGGTACGTCTATGTCCGCGTATTTCAGACTCGTCATGAAGTCCACCAAGCGACACACGCACATATTTACGATTGAGCGCCTCTGCAATTGATTTTCCCAATGATGTTTTACCCACCCCCGGAGGGCCATACAAGCAAAGGATAGGAGATTTCAAATCGCCCTTAAGCTTTAATACCGCCAAGTGCTCAATAATTCTCTCTTTCACCTTCTCCATCCCAAAGTGATCTCTGTCCAGAATCTTCTGAGCATTCTTTAGGTTGAAGTTATCTTTTGAATACTCGTTCCAGGGCAAGCTTAGGATAGTTTCTAGATATCCAAACTGCACGGAATAGTCTGGTGATTGCTGATGAAGTCTTTCCAGCTTAGCCAACTCCTTCTCAAAAATAGCGGCAACATCCTCGCTCCACTTCTTGGCCTTTGCCTTCTTGCGAAAATCTTCAATCTCTATTTGCTGCGAGCTTCCTCCCAGTTCCTCCTGAATAGTTTTGATTTGTTGCTGCAAAAAATATTCTTTCTGCTGCTGATTCAGATCCTCGCGAGTTTTCATTTGGATGTTCATCTTGAGTTCCAAAATCTGATTCTCGCGATTAAGAATCATAAGTAAGCGATACGCCTGCTCCTTCTCATCATTGATGCTTAGCAGCTCCTGTTTCTCCCTATTGTCTATAGGCAGGTTGGTGGCGCTGTAGCTCACCAGCATGCTCGTGAAGGACTCATGATTTATTGTCTGCATCAGCTCCCTTGGCGGATTGCCCAACAGATTAAGAGCATGGTTCATCGAATCTCTGATAGAGTCCAGAATTGCTAAGAACTCCTTATCATCCTTGTCGGCCCTCACTGTGTCTAGCAGCTTGTATTTTGCCGTGATGTAGGGATCATTTTGAACAATCTTCTTGATTTCAAATCTGGTTTTGGCCTGCACTATGATGCTAACGGTTTCGTCGTCAATCTCGATAATACGAATTATTTCGGCCAACACGCCGATGTTGTACAAATCTTCCGCATCAGGGTCCTCCACGTTACTGTCTTTTTGGCATACCAATCCGATATACTTTACTTTCTCGCCAACAGATCTCACAAGCTTTAGTGATTTTTTTCTGCCTACAGATATAGGCAAACCACTCCCCGGAAATACAATAGTATTGCGCAGGGGCAAGATGGGAAGATCTTCCTTTAGTTCGCTTTCGTCAATATTACTCTCTGTGTCAAGCATATTGCCCGCAAAGAACGATATGATATTATCACCGTCATCTGGACCTATGCCAGTTAATTTATTATGAAACATATTTTTATAATTTCTTATTTCTAATTCTAAAACTCTAATTGACAAACATAAAAATATTATTTTTGTTCTCAATCTATTATATACTATAGTATAACAAATTTCGTGCCAAAAATTATAAAACAGTGCATTTATGGGAAATAAATCTTTTCGATTCAAACAATTTACGGTATTTCATGACAAGTGTGCCATGAAGGTTGGCACCGACGGGGTGCTTTTGGGCGCATGGGCTGGGGTGGATAATGCAAAAAGTATTTTGGATGTTGGAACAGGTACCGGCCTCATTGCCTTGATGTTGGCGCAGCGCAACGGGCATGCACGCATCACCGCAATAGAGATTGATGCCGACGCATCGGCACAGGCGGATGATAATATTTTCAACTCACCCTTCAATGAAAATATTAAAATAGAAAATATTTCATTTCATGATTTTGTAGCGACTGACAGACCTGACAAATTTGACGCAATTGTGTCAAACCCTCCTTTTTTTATCAATTCCCTTCTGGCTGATGATGCTTCCAGATCTAATGCAAGGCATACGCATAGTTTGTCTCTTGACGATTTGCTGATTCATTGCAAAGATCTTTTAAACCCCAATGGCACGTTCTCTTTTATATACCCATACGATCAGATACCGCAAATAGAACAACACATTATTAATAAGGGGTGGCACATATGCAGGCAAACAAACGTGTATCCAAAGCCCGACAGCGCATTGCCCAAACGAGTGCTGCTGGAACTTTCTCTGTTGCCCAACGTTCAGACTATTACCAACAACTTGGTAGTAGAAACGGATAGACACAAATACTCTGATGAGTACGTGGAGCTCACGCGCCAGTTTTACTTGAAGATGTAGCCCGTTGTATTAGTGTATATTAAGATTGTATTTATATCTAAATCTTTTCATTTTAAAATATAATTGTTTTATCTTTGTCGATATTAAAGTATTTAAATAACTAATCATATAATAATTAAAAATTAAAATTCGTATGAGAAAGATTTCCATTCTTCTTCTTTTTGTTCTTGTCACGGGTATGTTGTTTGCAACAGACACTGTGAATGTTAAGCAGACAAGAATCCCATTATTGATTGACAGACAAGACAACGTTTTGTTTTATATGCGCCTCGATGCCAAGAGCGCCAAGAGTTTTAATGAGGTAAAGCTCCACTTTGGAGATGATGTAAATTTGCAGGAAATAGAATCTGTAAAATTGTATTATAGTGGTACCGAAGCACCACAACGCTTCGACAAATTGTATTACGCTCCTGTGCAATACATCCCTACCCATTTGCCGGGCGATACCCGTAAGGCAAATCCTTCATATTCTATTATGGTGGCAGCACAAAAGCCAACCAAAAACGAAGTGACCCTTAGCACAGACTATACTCTGTTTCCCGGTATCAACTATTTTTGGATTAGCTTGCAGATGAAGAAAAATGCTTCGCTTCTTTCTACTATCGATGTAGAAATGAAATCAGTGAAGCTTGACAATGCCGAAGCCCCATTGGTTTTTGCTGATGATGCTGTGCCACACCGCTTGGGCGTGGGTGTGCGTCATGCAGGCGATGATGGTTCGGCTGCGTTCCGTATCCCGGGGCTAGTTACCAGCAACGAGGGCACTCTATTGGGCGTATATGACGTTAGATACAATAGCAGCGTTGACCTTCAGGAGTATGTGGACGTGGGCCTTAGCCGCAGTGTGGATAAAGGGCAAACCTGGGAGCAGATGCGTATCCCTCTTTCGTTTGGCGAAGATGGCGGCCTGCCAAAAGCACAAAATGGAGTGGGAGACCCCGCAATTTTGGTTGACAAAAAAACCGGCACTATATGGGTTATCGCAGCATGGACTCACGGAATGGGCAACCTACGTGCGTGGAACAACTCAGAAGATGGTATGACCAAAAACACCACCGCTCAGTTGGTTCTATCAAAAAGTACTGACGATGGCAAAACATGGTCAGAGCCTATTAATATCACCGAGCAGGTTAAGGATCCATCTTGGAAGTTCCTATTGCAAGGTCCCGGTATGGGTATTTCTATGGAAGACGGAACGCTTGTTTTCCCAATCCAATTTATCGATTCCGAGCGCGTTCCCAACGCAGGTATAATGTATAGCAAAGATGGAGGCGAAAACTGGAAAATAGAAAACCTGGCTCGCACCAATACCACTGAGGCGCAAGTAGCCGAGGTAACACCCGGTGTGCTGATGCTTAATATGAGAGACAACAGAGGTGGAAGCCGTGCCGTGTCTATCACCAAAGATCTTGGCAAAACATGGACCGAACATGCTTCCAATAGAAGCGTACTTCAAGAGCCCGTGTGTATGGCAAGTTTAATAAAGGTGGCGGCAAACGAGAATGTTACCGGCAAGGATATCTTATTCTTCTCCAACCCCAATACTACTCAGGGCAGACACCACATCACCATTAAGGCTAGTCTTGATGGCGGCAACACATTCCCCGAAGAGTACAACGTGCTTATGGACGAAGGTCACGGATGGGGATACTCATGCCTAAC
>CAZSKF010000075.1:0-11428 GCA_964607405.1 uncultured Proteiniphilum sp.
TGCCAACTCCCGTGCTGGATGATGACCGAGTGATGGCATTTCAGCCGGCATATGATATTAATATGATGTCGGTGGCTAGCTTGATGGAGTTAATAGATAATGAAGGTACCGAAGATTTCCCGGTTGATGCAGAGGGTGATTATGCCCGACACTGGAATGCATTGCTTGAGACGCGTATGTGTGCCTATGAGCATACAAAGGATATGCTGCTTAAGGATCTGTAGCAAGTTAATAGCTTCTTACTAAATCTAATACATCCGACTTGTATTTCCTTGCTATATTGCTTAAGGCCTTAGAGTCTTCGCCGCACATTTTGTCGAGAATATCCCAAAATGCTTTGCTGTGATTTAGCTCTATTGTGTGTGCCAGTTCGTGTAGTATCACATAATCTATTAGCTTTTGTGGCAATACCATCAAATAGTATGATAGATTGATGCTCTTGCGGCTAGAACAACTTCCCCATCTGCCCCTGCTTTTGCTAATCTTCACATCGCTCACATCCATATTAAATTGTTTGGCAAATTTCCATGTGAGTGGAATAAGTACTCTTTGCGCCTCCATATATATAATGTTATTAATCATATACAGAAGATGCTTTTGGGTATCATGTGCCTCTATATTAATATGGGGTGCTATAAATATTATGGCTTTATCCTTTTTTATTTGATAGCTAAATGATGGTGTAGAATCTGATACCTCTATTCTGATGGGTACTGATGCAGTATTGATAACCATACCACTGCTTACCTCGCTTATTGTGCTCTTGGCACGCTTTATTAGATTTTGCAGTTGAGGTCGCATCTCATTAATAACATCCGGCAGATGTTTTACATCAAAGCCGTAGGGTAGCGTGATTAATATATGATCTCTTTCGTATCTTGCAATTATGTTTTTTGCACGGGCATTGCGCCTTGTAGCTATTTTTCCAAATTCTTTATCGTGAAATACCATCTCTTCTTTTTCAATCTCGATTATTCATATTTAAGTCCGTGAAGCCTATCAATTACAAAATAACTAAAACTATTTTGAATTACATCTGTATGCTGTGCTTTAATAATGAACAAGTGTGTGCTTAATACTTAATTCGGGTAATAATATTGAGGTACATTGCTTTTTAAGATATCAAATTGTTGTTTTATGCAATGTTTTGATATCTTTACGCTTTCAAAGAGTGGTGTTTTTATCATAATTGATAACTCGTCTCTCTTTTTCTATTATAAACAAGTTAAAAAGTGATTTGAAATGAGTAAGTTCAGAATTCAGACTCTAAATGGTATTTCCGATAATGGGTTGGAAAGATTTGGGGATAAATATGATATAAACGGCAAAATGGAAAATCCCGATGCAATAGTGGTGCGTAGTGCCTCGTTGCATGAGACTGATTTTCCCGAAAGTCTTCACAGTATTGCTCGTGCCGGTGCGGGTGTTAATAATATTCCAATTAGCAGATGTACAGAGGCGGGCATTGTGGTGTTTAATACTCCCGGTGCTAATGCTAATGCGGTGAAAGAGTTGGCAGTGGCTTCGCTTTTATTATCGTCCAGAAAGATTATTGATGGTGTTAATTGGGCTAGAGCTCTTGAGGGCGATGATATTTCTAAAGATATAGAGAAGGGCAAATCGCAGTTTGTGGGTCCCGAGATACGCAATAAGCGATTGGGCGTTATTGGCCTGGGTGCTATAGGTGTGATGGTTGCAAATGCAGCCGTGAACATGGAGATGAAGGTTTATGGTTATGACCCGTATATATCTGTGGAGCATGCATGGGGATTGTCTCGCTCGGTGAAAAAGGCTGACGACTTGGATAAGCTTTTTAGCAAGTGCGATTATATTTCTCTTCATATTCCATTGAATGATAAAACTAGAGGTATTCTCAATAAAGAGGTGTTTGAAAAAATGAAACCCGGGATGAGGGTGCTTAACTTGTCGCGTGGTGAACTGGTAAACGATGATGATTTGATTGAGGCTCTGGACAAAGGGTATGTAAGCACATATATTACTGACTTTCCAAATGCTAAGCTTATCAATGTGCCGGGTGTGATTCCTGTTCCCCATTTGGGTGCTTCTACCCCCGAAAGTGAGGATAATTGTGCAATAATGGCGGTGATGCAAACTAAAGATTTTCTTGAAAATGGGAATATCAAGAACTCGGTCAATTTCCCTTCTTGTGATCTTGGTATTAGAATGGCAATGCATCGTATTACCATAGCGCACAAAAATATTCCCAAAATGCTGGGGCAAATATCGGCCGTTTTATCTGAGCAGGGCGTAAACATTGTAAATATGATAAATAGAAGTCGCAATGAATATGCTTACACTATGGTTGATCTAGAGTCTGAGATAACGGATGAAAATGTAGAACGCATCAACGATATTGATGGTGTGATAAGAGTTAGAGTGTTGTGATAAAATATGGGCAATGCAGCGATTGATGCTTGCATTGCCCTTTCCTTTTTTATTCTTTAAGTCTGATTCTGTTGTTCTGTGGTGGTAGTGGCACAAAGTCTGTTTCTCCAATTACCTTACCCATATTTTGGTTTAGCCAATCTTCTTTTGCCTTATCAATCTTTTCGCGACTGCTCGATACAAAGTTCCAGTACAGATATCGTTTTTCGGGCAATGGTTCGCCTCCAAAAATATATACCGTGCTGTTTGGTTCCATTTCAAATTGGCATAGCTTACTATCTTTAGCAATTAAAATTTGCTTTGGTTCGTATCTGTTTGTTTCAGACCTTACTGCTCCTTCAAGGATATACATACCGCTTTCGCCAAATAGGTCATCTCCTATATTAACAATTCCTCCCTCTTCTGATTTTATCTCTATCATATATAATGGAGAATAAACCGGCACGGGCGATTTCTTGCCAAATGCTTCGCCAGCTATCAACTTAAAGTTCATACCGTTTTGTGTCCATGATGGTATGTCATTTGCCTCTACGTGGGTAAATGTTGGTTCCATATCCTCTAGCTCTTTGGGCAGGGCCACCCATATTTGCATTCCGTGTAGGCTTTTCTCTTGTCCTCTAAGGCGTTGGGGTGTTCTCTCTGAGTGCACTATGCCTTTGCCGGCTGTCATCCAGTTTACAGCCCCGGGTTCTATCTGTATTTCCGAGCCAATAGAATCTCTGTGCATGATTACTCCCTCAAAAAGATAAGTTAGGGTAGATAACCCTATATGGGGATGTGGCGCAATGTCCAAACTTTCGTCGGGCAATAGATGCTTGGGCCCCATATGGTCTATAAATACAAAATGGCCAATTGTTCGCTTTTGTATAAAAGGTAGTAGTCGGCCCACCATGAAGTTACCAATATCAGCAGCTCTTTCTTCAATTATTAATTCTACGTTTGACATGATTCTTTTTTATTATTATTGATATCTAGTTTTAAAAAATATTAATTATCTTTGCAATGTACGAATTTAAATCAAATAGCACATTACATTTAAAACTATGATTAAGGAAAGCACCGGATTTTTACCTGAGAAAATTATTTCTCAAGGAACTAAACAGCTGTTCTACAGATTGTTTGAACCTTCAGCAAAGTCAATAAGGGGAACTATATTATTTTGTCACGGTATGCAAGAGCATAGCGTGCGCTATGTGGACTTGGCAAGATTTTTATGTAGTCACAACTATGTGGTGATGTGCTACGATCATCTGGGGCATGGACTAACAGCTAAGGACAATAAAGACTTAGGATTTTTTCAAACTGCCAATCCTGCCCAGCAGCTGGTGGCTGATGCTGAGTATATGATGAGATATTTGCATGGATTGTATCCAAAGGTTTCCCATTATGCACTAGGGCACTCTATGGGTTCGTTTGTGTTGAGATTGCTGCTTCAGCAGGTAGATGATATGCTGGATGGTGCTATAATAGTGGGAACGGGAGGAAAGAATCCCGTTGCGGGTATTGCAAAAGGATTGCTTAAGCTGTTGAATAATAAATCGCCTGAGAAGAGAAGCCGTTTTGTTAACTCTGCATTTGAGAAAATGAATAACAGCAAATTTAAAAAGGAGGCTGATGCTGATACCACCAGTTGGCTCAGTGCTAGCAAATCAAACAGGAAGGCTTTTGTGAAAGACCCGCTCAATGGTGTTCCTTTTTCAAATAATGGTTTTTATGCACTGCTCACGCTTAATGTGAATGCTACCAAACGTGATTGGGCACAACCAATTCATAAGACTCTGCCTATGTTGTTCGTCAGCGGTGGCGATGATCCTATTGGTAATTTTGGTAAGGGAGTGAAGCAAACCGTGAGCAGACTTAAAGAAGATGGCTTTGTGGATGTGGAGCTTAAACTATATGAGGGAATGCGCCATGAAATATTGAATGAGGACATTAAAGAGCAGGTTTATGATGATATTCTTGAATGGCTTGTTGAACATAGAGAGTTTTAAATGCGTTAGTCAACTGAGATAAATATATTAGTTATGACTGACGAGCAACTTATTAAATATTTTAGACGGATTGGATATGTAGCAAATGAAACCGAGCCTAATATCAATACCTTGACTGCATTGCAACAAAAGCATTCCGAAACAATTCCTTTTGAAAATATAAATCCGCTTTTGAATATTCCTGTCCTACTTTATGAGGAATCACTTTTCAATAAGATTGTTTCCAACTCAAGAGGGGGATACTGCTACGAGCAGAATATATTCTTTATGAATATTCTCAAGGCGCTGCATTTTAATGTGAGAGGGCTCACCGGCAGGGTGTTTAATGATGGCGAGATGATAAAGAGGCGCACTCATATGTTGCTCCTCATAAATGTGGATGGCATTGATTATGTTTCTGATGTGGGCTTTGGTAGTTTGGCTCCATGTAGCCCGCTTGTGCTTAGGGCTGACGTAGAGCAGAAAACAGATCGGGGTACATATCGCTTGCATGGTGTGGAGGATGGCTTTGTATTGCAAATAAAGTTGGGCGATGAATGGAGATCGTTATACTTATTTGATTTACAAAAACAGTATGCCGAAGATTTTGAAGTAGGTAATTGGTACACTTCCACTCATCCCTCATCCAATTTTAGACATCAGCTGATGGTGTCGCTTAAAAATAGGGATAGGAGTTATAGTCTGGATAATTATATGTTTTCAACTTACTATTTGGATGGAAGAAAAGTAAAGGTCAAGCTCGAATCTAAACAGGAAGTGGTGCGTTTGCTTGAAGATACGTTTGGAATAAATATGAGCAATCTGGAACTGCCGTCAGACTTTTAGATTTTCAGAACTATATAATATCAAATATATGAAAAGCCCTCTCAGAAATCTCTGAAAGGGCTTTTTGTATAGATAGTATATAAATAAATGATTATTTGTATATTACTTTTTTGCCTGCAAGAAGGGTATTTCTCATTAAAGAGATAATAGTCATTGGGCCAACACCGCCGGGAACGGGAGTGATGTAGCTGCATTTTGGTGCAACTTCGTCAAAGGCTACGTCGCCGGTTAGTTTAAATCCTGATTTTCTCTCAGCATTTGGCACTCTGGTGGTACCCACATCAATTACCACTGCGCCTTCTTTCACCATATCTCCTTTTAGGAATTCGGGAACTCCCAATGCTGCAATTATTATGTCGGCATTTAGGCACACTTCCTTAATATTGGGTGTTCGGCTGTGACACACCGTTACGGTGCAATCGCCTGGATATCCCTTTTGCATAAGCAGGTTTGCAACGGGTTTTCCCACAATATTGCTTCTGCCAAGTACAACACAATTCTTTCCGCTTGTTTCTATTTCATATCTCTTTAGCAGCTCCACAATGCCTGCGGGTGTAGCCGATAAGAAACAAGGCATGCCTAATGACATGCGGCCAACATTGACAGGATGAAAACCATCCACATCTTTGCGATAATCAATAGCCTCTATTACTTTGTCTTCCGAAATATGCTTGGGCAAGGGCAACTGAACGATAAAGCCATCAATGTCGCTATCGTTGTTTAGTTTGTCAACGCAAGCAAGAAGTTCTGCTTCCGTAACATCATTGTCAAAGCGAATAAGAGTGGATTTAAATCCTACCTCTTCGCATGTTTTCACTTTGCTGGCAACATAAGTTTCGCTGCCACCGTCGTTACCAACCAACACGGCTGCAAGGTGTGGAGTTTTTCCTCCCGCAGCTTTTATTTCCGCTACTTCTTGTGCAATTTCTTTTTTGATTTGTGCCGAAATGGCTTTTCCATCAATTAACTTCATGCCTGTCTGATTTTTTTAATATGGTGTTGTATTATCTTCTTTTCTTTTTTCTGCCTCCTCTGGCTGCGTTCATCATTGCGCGTTTGCCTCCGCCGGTGGTCATCATGTGCATCATCTTGCGAGTTTCGTCAAACTGTTTAATTAGCTTGTTCACTTCTTGCACCTCAGTTCCGCTACCCTTGGCTATACGTGCGCGTCGGCTTCCGTTTATAATTTCAGGTTGCTCGCGCTCTGCCGGAGTCATAGAATATATAATAGCTTCGATGCTTTTGAATGCATCATCATCAATATCTAGGTCTTTGATTTGCTTGCCAACGCCGGGAATCATTGATGCCAACTCTTTTAGGTTACCCATCTTTTTCACCTGCTGAATTTGTGCAATGAAATCATTAAAGTCGAATTGATTTTTTGCAATTTTCTTTTGTAGTCTTCGTGCTTCTTCTTCGTCATATTGCTCTTGAGCTCTCTCCACAAGCGAAACGATATCACCCATACCCAAAATACGGTCGGCCATACGTTCGGGGTGGAATGTGTCAAGTGCATCAAGCTTCTCGCCGGTACCCACAAATTTGATAGGCTTGTCAACCACCGAACGAATAGAAAGAGCAGCACCACCACGTGTGTCACCATCAAGCTTGGTAAGAACAACGCCGTCAAAGTTAAGACGCTCGTTAAATTCCTTTGCAGTGTTCACTGCGTCCTGTCCTGTCATGGCATCCACCACGAAAAGAATTTCGTCGGGGTTCACTGCATCCTTAATGGCAGTAATCTCATTCATCAGCACTTCGTCAATTGCCAATCGTCCTGCCGTGTCGATGATTATTAAATCATTGCCTTTTTGTTTTGCTAGTTTGATAGCATTTTTAGCAATCTCAACCGGGTTTTTGTTTTCCTCTTCAAAGTAAACAGGCACGCCTATTTGCTCTCCAAGAATTTTTAGCTGCTCTATAGCTGCAGGACGATAAACGTCGCCGGCAACCAGAATAGGATTCTTGCCTCTTTTTGATTTAAGCATATTGGCAAGCTTGCCCGAGAAGGTAGTTTTTCCGGATCCTTGCAATCCCGACATTAGGATAATTGAAGGTTTGCCCGATATGTTTATTTCGGCGGCAGTTCCACCCATTAGTGTAGCCAGCTCGTCGTGAACTATCTTCACCATTAGTTCGTGAGGCTTCACAGCTGTTAGAACATCTTGTCCAAGGGCTTTTTGTTTTACGTTTTCAGTAAACTCCTTTGCAGTTTTGTAGTTAACGTCGGCATCCAATAGCGCACGCCTAACGTCTTTAAGAGTTTCGGCTACGTTTATCTCGGTGATTCTTCCTTCACCTTTCAGTATCTTAAACGACCGTTCGAGTCTATCACTTAAATTTTCAAACATAATTTATTGTAATGTGTTGCGTTTTATTATTTTGGTAGCAAAGATAACTAAAAAAAGTTTGTGTTAATTATTTTGCATGCTTAGTTTGTTTGACGTATCGGCTCTTCTCACCACTTCGCTCTTATATATTGTGGTTCGCCTCAAGTCCAAAGCATTGGGCGAAGTGGCATCCATCATCAGCTCCTGAGCCGTTGTGGCCCACTGCACAGCCATATCCATATCTCCCAGCATTTCGTATCCCACGGCAATATTATAGGCCGTTTTTGCTTTATTTATTTTGCTTTTCTCTTTGGCATACAATGGCTCCCATATGCTCAGTGCCTCTTCCCATTGCATATTTTTGGCATACATGTCGGCCTCCTTCATTTTTGATTTAAACGATGTGTATAGCCATCTCTCTTGCATTTCCCAGTGTGGCGAAAAAACCTTAGTCATCTTTTCGGCTGCATAAATGGCCAGTTCTTTCATTGCCTCCTCGGCAGTGGGTAGTATCAGCTCGGCATATGCATTTCTTCCTTTTATATCATATCCTTCCCATTTTAGGCTGTCGTTGTATTGCACCGCCGGAATTTGTCCGTCCATGGTGGGCAGATACACACGCATCACAGATTGCACTCGCCCCATCATCTCGCCATACATAAATCCCTCCTGATAAAAATGATCAGTGCGATATGTATTCATTATCAGCTTATCTAGTGATATAATGGCATCGGCTCCGCTCTCTCTAAGCATCTCTATCATTACTTCGGGCAAGATGGGTTGTTCAAGCCAAAAGTTATTGTCGCGTCTCTGCTGGTTGTTATTACTATACAGCACCTCGTCATAATACTCCTCTTCACCCAAAAACTGTGCTAATGCCTCCGTATAAAATATGGCTACACTATCTGAAGAAGCGGAGATTTTCTCAAAATCCTTTCTACCCAGTTTCTTAATATTGTGACCAATTTCGTCGGGCTGTTGTGCTACATTATTCACCACCAATACTTTTCTGATATTAGTGGGCAGCGTTATTTGCGCCGGCTCTCTGGTTTCCACAGTCATATATCTGATTCCGGCGCAACTTGCCAAAAAGGGCAAAAGCAATAGTATGAGATACGGATATTTATTTCTCATTGTTACATTCATTTTTTGTTTGATAGATACAAATCTACAAATAATTTTATATCCATGACAGCAATCAAATATTAATTATCTCACATTTGGGTATATATCCACACTAAATGAGGTGTGCAAGTATAAGATGCTGTAATAATAACAGTGAAATACAATAGTGAAGATGCACAGACCCATATTATTATGTGGCGATGTTGTTGGTTATTGCCCAAAGTGATGTATTTTTGTATTGAAAGTAATTTAAAATAGCATACAAGATGATTGATTTCAGCAAAGTACCTTCTCCATGTTACGTGATGGAGGAGCGTTTGTTTAGACAAAACCTTCAATTAATAAAATCGGTGAAAGATAGAGCCGGTGTTGATATAATTCTTGCATTTAAGGCATTTGCGCTGTGGAAAGCTTTTCCCATTGTGCGCGAGTATGTGACATATAGCACCGCCAGCTCGGTAGCCGAAGCCCAATTGGCATATGAAGAGATGGGAAGCAAGGCACACACTTATGCACCATCATACACAGATTATGATTTCCCCAAATTTATGGAATATAGCAGTCATATATCATTCAATTCGCTGTCGCAGTTTCATCGCTTCTATCCACAGATAGTGGCGTCGGGCAAGGATATTAAATGTGGTATTAGAATAAATCCTGAATTTTCGGTTGTGGAAACAGATATGTACAATCCCAGCATGCCGGGCTCCAGACTGGGTGTGACTGCACAAAACATTGGCGAGCAACTTCCTGAGGGGGTTACCGGATTGCATATTCATAATCTGTGTGAGAATAATTCGTACGACTTGGAGAAGACCCTTGAGGTGGTAGAGCAAAAGTTTGGTCGTTTCCTACCTCAAATTCAGTGGCTTAATCTTGGTGGCGGACACCTTATGACGCACAAGGATTATGATGTGGAGCACCTGATAGGTTTGCTGAAATCATTTAAGGCAAAATATCCTAATTTGGAAATTATCCTGGAGCCGGGAAGTGCATTTGCATGGCAAACGGGTGTGTTGGTATCTGAAGTGGCTGATGTGGTAGAAAATGAGGGGCAACTGACTGCCATGCTCAATGTTTCGTTTGCATGCCATATGCCCGACACGCTTGAGATGCCTTATAAGCCTGCCATCAGAGGTGCTTATTCTGAGCCGCAGGAGGGAAAGCTTTCTTATAAAATGGGAGGCAATAGCTGTTTGAGTGGCGATTTTATGGGCGACTGGTGGTTTGACGAGCCTCTGCAAGTGGGCGATAAAATTGTGTTTGAAGATATGATTCACTACACAACCGTAAAGACAACCATGTTTAATGGCGTGTCGCATCCTGCGATAGGTGTATGGACAATGGATAACGAGTTTGTTTTGTATCGCCAGTTTGGATACGAAGATTATAAAAGCAGGATGAGCTAAAGGCTTTGGGCGTGTAAACAAAATCTTGATGGGAGTTGTTTAACCACTACTTAAATGCTGTTTGAATACCGTTTAAACAGTAATTAAAGATGTGCGTAATAAATTAAAGAAACATTTAAACTAACGTATTATGACTTGGATTGTATTTGTTATCATTGGTGCATTGGCAGGATGGCTTGCCGGAAAAATAATGAGAGGAAAAGGCTTTGGACTTCTTACCAATATCATAGTTGGTATCTTTGGGGCACTGCTTGGCGGGGCTATGTTTAGCCTGGCGGGTGTATCAATTAGCGAAGGCTTTATGGGTAGTTTGATTGTTTCTTTGGTGGGAGCCATTGTGTTTTTGTGGCTTATCTCGATGTTCAAGAAATAGCTTTTTACGAAAATATATATTAGGCTGATGTGCATGTATTGCACCTCAGCTTATTTTTTTATTATACAAGTATATATATAATGATGAAACGAAAACAGATAGGCGTCTTTTCAGGATCGTTTAATCCAATTCATGTAGGGCATATTATTTTGGCAAGCTATATTAAGGAGTTTACCGATATTGATGAGGTGTGGCTAGTGGTGTCGCCACAAAATCCATTGAAGGATGCCAATACTTTGCTTGATGATGCGGCAAGATTGGAGATGGCCAATATTGCTATTGAAGATTTTGAGGGAATAAAAGTGTCGCAAGTGGAGTTTGATATGCCCAAGCCTTCATACACAATTGATACGCTAAATAAACTTGCGGCAGAAAATCCCGAAGCAGATTTTACTTTGATCATTGGGGCCGACAATTGGAACGACTTTCACAGATGGAAAGATTATAAGTTGCTGCTGGCAACATACAAAGTCATGATTTACCCTCGTGCCGGCGAAAGCATATATATCGACAAGCAATATCGACACACAGTGGATGTAGTGGATGCTCCGCTGGTTGAGGTTTCGTCAACATTCATTAGAGACGGCATAAAAAATGGCAAAGATGTGAGGGCATTCTTGCCTAAGGGCGTTTATGAGTACCTGACTAAGAAAGAATACTATCAATAATCCGCAAGGAGTATTGATAGTATTCTTTTCCATTTACTGCTTTGCACACAGTTAGCCTTAAATAAGGTTTCCCGCAAGTGGGAAGCCCCATATATTTATCATGAAAACGCCAACCCATAAGTGGTTTTTACATAATCTACCCAAAACACCCTTTCCCAGAGGCGAAATGCCGCATAATAAATTTTCAAAATAATTCCTTTGGCGCATATTGGCCCAAAATTTCACGGAGAAATGTTTTTCCACAGTAAGTTTGGCACCTATTTTATTGCGAGATGGCCAACCCAGATGTGGTTTTGCCTCA
>CAZSKF010000076.1:0-11265 GCA_964607405.1 uncultured Proteiniphilum sp.
ATCATTTTTTTGAGTTATTTTTGTCGTAAATGTAGTACAATTATTATTCTTTTTCTAATTTTGTATTTGTAATCAAAAGTAATAAATAAAAAAACAATAAAAAATTAAAAGACAGACATCCATGAAAGTTGTAGTAAGAGTGCTTTTATTAGCAGCGATAGCTTTGTTGGCAATCCTTAGTTGGAAGAGTATTCAAGGTCCTATCGATTTTAACGCAGAAGTGAAGGTCCGTGATGTGGAAGTAATTCAAAGATTGGTTGATATTAGAACCAGTCAAGTAGCTTACAGAAGCCAAAACGGCACTTACACTAGTAGTTTTGACGATTTAATCCAGTTTGTAAAGAACGGTAAAGTAGCAGCACCGGTTAAGTCGGGTGAGCTTACTGAGGCTCAATTAGAAGCTGGAATGACAGAAAGAAAAGCAATGGAGATTATCAACAAAGGAGTAGAAAAAGACATTAGAGCAGCAGGATTGTGGGACGATGAGAAAAATGCTCCACAATTATCTAGAGATACTATCTTCTCGCCTGCAGCTGAGGCTTTGTTTCCTAACAGAAAAATCAACATTGACTCTTTAGCTTATGTTCCATATGGTAAAGGAGCTAAATTTGAAATGGCAGTTGACTCAATCATTACCGGATCGGGATATTCAGTTCAGGTATTTGAGGCTAAAACGCATTTCACAACTTATTTGGGAGACCTAAACAAAAAACTTCTTGGTCAAAAGATTGAGGAAGTGGAAGGACGCCCCGGTGACAAATACCCAGGTATGATGGTGGGTTCACTAAAGGCAGCTAACAATAACGCAGGTAACTGGGAATAATTTATTATGTTTCTACCTGATAGTATTGATTTAGCACAATCAGAAAAATATAGTCTATCCATTCGGTTAACGCCGAATGGATTTTCTTTTTTAATATTCTCTGCTTCTGATAAGGTTGTGCATTATTACAACGAAAAGGCTTTCAGCCCTACCCTCTCTATGAGCGAAAATATTAAGAGGTTCTTCTTTGAATCAAATATATTCACTCACCCGTTCAGCAGGATTAATGTGTCGGTGGTGTCGGGGAGATACACGCTGGTGCCTAACGAATTCTTTGACAAGAGGGGTATTACTGACCTTTTCAGATTTAATATTCATGGCGATAGCGGCAAGGTGTTATATAATTATGTGGAGAGTGATGACTTGAATATTATATTTGATATGGAGGATGACACCTACTCTTTCTTGTATAGAAATGTGTGGAATCCTACTTTCTCGAATTTCATTTCGCACTTGTTGCCTTTTTGCCATAGCTATGGAGAGGTGGAAAAGAAGAGATGCTTTGTGTTTTTTGATGATGATATGATATCCGTTGTGTGCTATAACGGGCAGGCGCTATTATCGGCTAATACTTACACGAGCAGCAATCAATCCGATTTGATATACAACGTTGTGAATATTTGGGATAAGCATGGGTTTGACCAAAACGATGACTTCTTGTATATTGACGGGTATGCTGAGAATAACTGGGAGAGTATTAATACTCTGAGACAATTAATTAAAAATGTGGAGATGATTGCATTGCCAAGATCTTATAAGGGCAGTGGTGATGCAAGAATACCAACAGATATGTTATTACAACTATGAGAATAATAAGCGGACGATACAAATCAAGATTAATTAAGGTGCCTGCCAACTTGAAGGCTAGGCCAACGACTGACTTTGCAAGGGAAAACCTGTTTAACATACTGAACAACACCATAGACTGGGAGGAGACTAATGCACTGGACTTGTTTTCGGGTACGGGCAGCATTGCTTTTGAGCTTGTGTCGAGAGGGTGCCCAAGGGTGGTGTCGGTGGAGGAGAACTCTTCGCACCACAAGTTTATCTGTATGACCAAGGACAGCCTAGATGCCAAAGAACTATCGCCGCTAAGGGCTGATGCCTTTAAGTATATAAAATCGGGCAGCGAGAGGTTTGATTTTATTTTTGCAGATCCGCCATATGATCATAAATTATTAGCTACCATTCCTGAGCTTATTTTTAATTCTGAGATATTGAATCAGGATGGGCTGTTTATACTTGAACACTCTAGAGACCATAATTTTGAAAACTACCCTTCTTTTTGGAAGGAAAAGAAATATGGAAGTGTGCATTTCAGCATGTTTCTAAAACAATAGGCATATCGCCAAATATTGTGCTAATGTGCTTTTGAATATATAGTTCATAAAAAAATAGTTGCCCATATATAGTAATAAAAATTTATATTTGATTACCTTTGCGGTTATAAAAACAAATATTATACTTAGAATGGACGACGATCCTAGTTTATACAAGAAAATGTAACCGATCTTTCCAAGAGAGAGCATATCTCCTTTCTGGAAAGACGAAAAGGAGATTTTTATGAGCAATTTTAACGAAAAAGACCTTCTAAAGCTTGTGGGCAAGAAGGAATGGAAAGCGTTGAGAAACGCATTACACGAATTTGATTATATTCAAATTGCCGATGTTATCGAACGTAGTAAAGATTTTGAATCTATTGTGCTATTTCGATTCTTGGGCCGAGAACAAGCAAAAAACGTATTTCAAGAACTATCATTTGACAAACAGGAAGAGATTATCGAGGGTTTGGCGCAACATGCTAGTAAAGTAGCTGATCTACTAAACGACATGGAGCCTGACGATCGAACGGCTTTTCTAGAGGAACTTCAAGGTAATATAACGCAGCGATTGATGCAACTACTAACACCCGAGAACAGGGAGGTTGCAAAGAAACTGCTTGGTTATCCGGAGGACAGTATCGGGCGTATGATGACGCCGGAGTATGTGGCCGTGAAACCTGACTTTACGATTACAGAAACCATTGAGCATATCAGAGAGTTTGGACAGGATTCTGAAACTCTGAATGTGGTGTATGTGGTGGATCATAACTGGAAGCTTATTGATGATATCAGAATGCGCGAGATTATTCTTGCAAATCCCGATCACAAAATAGGCGATCTTATTGATAGAAAATTTGTGGCACTTAGTGCCTTTGACGATCAGGAAACGGCTGTTGCCATCTTTAAGGATCATGACCGCACGGCGCTTCCCGTTATTGATACGGAGGGTGTGCTGCTGGGAATTATCACGGTGGACGACGTTTTGGACATTGCGGAAGAAGAGGATACTGAAGACTTCCATAAGTTTGGTGCCGTTTCGGATGCTATTGTTAGTCCGCTGCAAGCTACTATTTCTCATCTATATAAGAAAAGGGTATTTTGGCTGTTGGCTCTTGTTTTTGTGAACATATTCTCGGGGGCTATTATATCTAGCTTTGAGGAGGTGTTGGAGTCGGCTATCGCATTGGTGTTTTTCCTTCCTCTGCTTATTGATAGTGGTGGTAATGCGGGATCGCAATCTGCAACGCTTATGATTCGTGCTTTGGCTATGGGTGATGTGGAATCGAAAGACTGGATGAAGCTTTTGGGCAAGGAGTTTTTCGTGTCACTACTTTTGGGTCTTAGTATGGCTATAGGGGTAAGTTTTGTGACAATGTTTAGAGCACCCGAAATTATATTTATTGTTCCTACCACAATGTTGTTGGTTGTGATTGCGGGTAGTGTGATTGGTATGCTTTTACCATTTATATTCACCAAGCTTAAGGTGGACCCGGCTACTGCTAGTGCACCACTTATTACTACAATATCGGATATATTGGGAGTTGTGATTTACTTCACGGTGGCAAGCAAGTTCTTAGGTTTTTGAAGAGAACAATCTGTTTGTAACAGACACTACAGACATTACAAAATAAGAAAATCCAGTATCGGTTTTGATAACCAAGATACTGGATTTTTTATTTTAAGATATTAAGCTTATTACTTATTCTCTTGCACTATGGCATCAATAGATGCTACGGCTGCCATATTTACTATATCACGCACGGAGGTGTCAACATCCAGAATATGCACGGGTTTGTTTAATCCCATTTGAATTGGGCCAATGATATCCCCTACCCCTGTTTCAACTAACAACTTATAGGCCGTGTTGGCAGAGCTTAGATTTGGGAACACAAGTGTGTTGACATCTTTGCCATTAAGCTTATTGAATGGGTATCTGCGGTCGCGCATTTCTTTATTGAGCGCTACGTTAACTTGCATTTCGCCGTCAACTACCATTTCAGGGTAATCTCTATGTAGCACTTCCACTACTTTTCTCACATCGGCAGGAGTTCCTGTTTTATCATTTCCAAAGTTGGAGTATGACAACATTGAAATCACCGGTTCGTGGGCAAAGAACTTAACAGTGTCGCTGGATAGTCTTGCTATATCAACAAGTGCCTCGGGCGACGGGTGTCTGTTGAACAATGTGTCTGCAAGGAAGAGTACTCCTTTTTTGCTATTCACAATGTGCATTGCACCTATGTGGCTGTAGCCGTCTCTTACTCCTATTATATCTTTTGCAAGATTTATGGTTTCGGTATATTTGCCAAACACTCCGGTTATTAATCCATCGGCATCGCCTGTTTCTACCATCATCATGCCAAAGGCATTTCTGTTGAACATCATTTCGGCAGTTTCATTGAAGGCGTATCCTTCGCGACTTCTCTTTTCGCAAAGTATCTTTGCATACTTCAATCTTCTGTTTTCTTCTCTGTCGTGGCGAAGATTTACTATCTCAATGCCTTTGAGGCTTACTTGATGCTCTTCGGCAAGGGTTGCAATTCTGTCTTCATTACCAAGAAGTATTGGTTCGCAAATGCCATCGGCCACACAAGCTTCGGCTGCTTTTAGCATATTGATATGATTAGCCTCTGAGAATACAATACGCTTGGGTTTTTGACGTGCCATATCGTAGAAGCGTCTTAGCATTTTATTGTCAAGGCCCATACGGCGGCGCAGGTCTTCGTTGTATCCTTCCCAGTCTGTGATTTCTTTTCGTGCCACCCCCGACTCTATTGCTGCTTTTGCCACGGCAGGTGCTACGGCGGTGAGAAGACGATAGTCTAGGGGTTTGGGGATAATATAATCGCGACCATATTTGATCTTTGTGAGATTGTATGCAGCATTTACAACATCGGGAACAGGCTTTTTGGCAAGTTCGGCAATGGCGCGAACTGCTGCCACTTTCATTTCTTCGTTGATAGATGTGGCTCTAACGTCAAGCGCTCCTCTGAATATATATGGGAAGCCCAATACGTTATTAATCTGGTTAGGATGATCGGAACGGCCTGTTGCAAAAATAATATCTTTGCGAGCGCTCATTGCCGACTCGTATGATATTTCGGGATTGGGGTTTGCCAACGCAAAAACAATTGGGCTTTCGTTCATTGATCTTACCATATCTACCGATAAAACATCGGCTACGGAAAGGCCTACAAATACATCGGCATCTTTTACCGCCTCTTCGAGGGTGGTGATATCGCGATCTGTGGCAAATGGCTTCTTGCGATCGTTAAGATCGGTACGCTTTTTGGATATAACTCCTTTGGAATCGAGCATTACAATATTCTCGAGCTTGGCACCTAGTGCCATATATAACTGTGTGCACGAATTGGCTGCTGCGCCGGCTCCGTTTACTACAATTCTTACGTCTTCGATATTCTTTTCGATCAACTCAAGAGCATTAAGCAATCCGGCAGCAGAGATTATTGCCGTGCCGTGCTGGTCGTCGTGCATGATGGGGATATTAAGCTCAGCCTTAAGTCTGTCTTCTATCTCAAAGCACTCGGGTGCTTTTATATCTTCGAGGTTGATACCGCCAAATGTGGGTGAGATGGCTTTGACTACTTCAATAAATTTGTCGGGGTCTTTCTCATCTATCTCAATATCGAATACATCGATACCGGCAAATATCTTGAACAGGAGTCCTTTTCCTTCCATCACGGGCTTGCTTGCCGTGGCGCCAATATCGCCAAGACCAAGAACTGCCGTTCCGTTGGAAATTACTGCCACAAGATTACCTTTGGAAGTATATTCATATGCTTTCTGTTCATCTTTCTCTATCTCCAGACAAGGTGCTGCCACCCCTGGCGAATAGGCTAACGATAAATCACGCTGAGAACTATATGGTTTGGTAGGAATTATCTCAATTTTTCCGGGACGCCCTTCTGAGTGATACTTGAGAGCATCGACATGCAATTTGTTTGTCATTATAATTTTATATTTTGAAGTAACCTTTTTTTGATTTTTACAAAAATAATCAATGATGGGAACAAAAAGAAAAATAATTGCATCTATATTTTTAAGCGCACATTATCTCATTGCACTTTGACACAGGAAAAGCACAAATAAAAACAATTTGAAACCAAACGAAAGATGTTTATTAGGGACTGTAAACAAAACAACAATAATAGAAATAATCAATACATGCAACTTATTATATATATCAATAAAACAGGCCGTTAATAAATAAATGTAAAGACCAAAATATTGAAAAATACGACTAAGTGCTCCTAAATTATAGAACCATATGGGCATTTTATTGTTATATGATTTGGAATGCTTTTGACATTTGCATCACAGCACTTTTTAACAGCACAAAATTGAATTATAGAAGGTATAATTTATTCAGAAATTCATATTTAAATAACATAATAACAATGCTTAAAGCAAATACTGTTGATTCTCCAACCATCAAAGGGTTGCAGGGGAAACATGCTTCAACTCAAAAAGAATCTATGATTTTTAAAGACTACAATCCCATAGAGGATAAAACTTTTAGGATTATCGACAACGATGGAAAGGTTATCAATAAAGAGTATATGCCCGACTTGGATCACGACACTATTGTGAGTGCATACAAGGAGATGCTCTTTGCCAGAACCGCCGACCTGATGGCTGTATCTTATCAGCGTCAGGGCAGAATGTTTACTTACCCCCCTATTATTGGGCATGAGGCTATTCAAATAGCTGCTGCCAATGTTATCAGAAAAGATGACTGGTTGGTGCCTGCTTTTAGAGAGGTGGCACTGATGATGGCAAAGGGAGTTAAGCTGGAGGAGATTTTCCTTTACTATATGGGAAATGAGGAGGGTAGTAATTTTAAAAATACTGACCGTGTTCTTCCCATTTGTGTGCCTATTGGATCTCAGATACTTCATGCTGCAGGTGTGGGATACTCACTAAAACATCAAAAGAAAGACGAAGTGGTATTCACTTATATTGGTGATGGCGGAACTTCGGAGGGTGATTTTAGCGAGGGGCTTAACTTTGCTGCTGTTTGGCAAGCTCCGGTTATCTTTACTATTCAAAATAATCAGTATGCCATATCGGTTCCTGTGGAAAAGCAAACCAAATCTATAAACCTTGCTGTGAAATCTGTTGCCTTTGGAATGCCGGGCATTAAGGTGGACGGTAATGATTTCTTTGCAATGTATGTTGCCTACAAAGAGGCGCACAAATATACTAGCGAAGGAAATGGCCCAGTTCTGATTGAGGCTTTTACATATCGACAAGGTGCACATACAACGTCTGACGACCCATCCAAGTATCGTACAAAAGAGGAGGAGCAGGAATGGCTTAAAACAGATCCGCTTCCGAGACTAAGGAAATACATGGAGTCTCAAGGTATTATGATAGAGAATGAGGAAGAACTGATTGAGCAATACAAAAAAGAGGTTGATCAGCAATTCTCTAACGCAGAAAACTTTGCTGAATATAAACTTGAGGATGTATTTAAGTATATGTATGTGGATATGCCTGATGACTTGAGAAGGCAAAAAGAAGAATATGAACAATTTTTGAGCTGGAGGGAAAATAGATAATGAGTGTAATGAATATGGTGCAGGCTTTGAATAATGCAATGGACATAAAGCTTGCGGACGACAAATCGGTAGTGATGTTTGGTGAGGATGTGGGTGTAGAAGGCGGTGTGTTTAGGGTGACCGAAGGACTGCTAAAAAAGCACGGAGAAGACCGTGTGTTTGACTCTCCACTTGCCGAATCAGCAATTGTGGGCACGGGATTGGGAATGGCCGTTTCGGGATTGCGTCCCGTGGTGGAACTTCAATTTGATGGTTTCACATATCCTGCATTCAATCAGATTATATCCAACGTTTCGAGAATGCACAACCGTACGCGCGGAAAATTTAAAGTGCCTATGGTTATCAGATTTCCATATGGTGGTGGCATTAATGCTATTGAGCATCACTCGGAAAGCCCGGAGGCTCTTTATGCACACATACCGGGAATGAAGGTTGTGGCTCCATCTACTCCTTATGACGCTAAGGGATTGTTGATTTCGGCAATAGAATCTGACGACCCTGTCATTTTTATGGAACCAAAGCGAATATATAGAGCTATCAAGCAGGAGGTTCCGGAGGAAAAATATTCTATACCTATTGGCAAGGCTAAGGTTTTGAAAGAGGGGACGGATGTGACTGTGATTTCTTTTGGAGCATTGATTCGCGAATGTCAAAAGGCAATTGAAGTGGCTGAGGCATCTGGCATATCAGTGGAGCTAATTGACTTGAGAACGATATATCCTATTGATAAGGAGACGATTGCCGAATCAATTAAAAAGACAGGGCGCGTGGTGATTGTTGCCGAGGCTCCTCAGTCTTTTAGTGTGGGTTCGGAATTGATGGCTATTGCCAACGAAGAGGCTTTCTTGCATTTGGAAGCTCCTCCGAGAAGAGTTATGGGTTTTGACACAATTGTGCCACTGGCTAGAGGTGAGAAATACTACATGGTGTCGCCCGAACGTATATTATATGAAATAGAAAAAACTGCAAATTATTAATACCACAATAATAGTATGAAATATATTTTTAATTTTCCTGACATAGGCGAAGGATTGGACGAAGGTACTATCCTTGAAGTGTATGTAAAAGTAGGACAGACGATTAAGTCGGGTGATATTTTGGTGAATATGGAAACCGACAAAGTTACAACCGATATTCCATCTCCCAAGTCGGGGACAATTTTAAAAATATTTGGTGACGTGGGTGATACAATTCATGTTGGATCTCCATTAGTTGAAATAGAAATAGAGGGCAGTGAGGCTGACGCTGCGGCAAGCTCATCAGACAGCAAACAGGCTGATGATGAAGAGGAAGCTGCAGGAGTTGTGGGTACACTAGAGATTGCCGGTTCGGATGCTATTCTTCCGTCGAGTGACGAAAGTTATACGTCGGCCGGGTCTATCACTCTTTCAAAATCATTGGCTGTTCCAAAAGTAAGGGGACTTGCCAAGGAGCTTAATATAGACATCAATAAGGTGGCAGGCACGGGCAAGGACGGCCGAGTGACGCAAAGTGACTTGACTCAGTTTGCATCCAAGAAGGAGGAATTTGTGCAACGTGACTATGGGCAACGCGACTTTGCTCAGGACTATGACCTTGAGGATGTTACCTTTGAGCCTCTTACTCAGATTCGCAAATCAATTGCCCGCAATATGATTCAATCGAAACATAATGCGGCACACGTTTCTGTATTTGAGGAAGTGGAGGTTTCTGACTTGATGGCTATTCGCGAACAGATGAAACAAAACTATGCCGACCGAGGGGCTAAGCTGACGTATCTTCCTTTTATTGTGAAGGCTACGGTGTTGGCTCTTAAAAAATATAGATTGCTAAACTCGCGTATTGAAATGGAGCAAAACAGAATGGTTTTCTTTGACCGTTACAATATTGGTATTGCAATGGATACGCCTGAAGGGCTGGTGGTGCCGGTGATTAAGGATGCAGACCGACTAAGCATCTTTGAGCTTACTCAAAAGATTACGGAGTTTAGCATTAAGGCTCAAGAGCGCAAGCTTACGATGGCTGATATGAAAGGTGGCACATTCACAATATCCAACTTTGGTTCGATTGCGGGAATATTTGGTACACCTGTTCTTAATTATCCTCAGGCGGGGATATTGGGTGTGGGCAGAATAGTGAAGCAACCCGTGGTGAAAAACGATCAGGTGGTGCCGGGCAATGTGCTGGGACTATCGCTGACTGTGGACCATAGAATAGTGGATGGTGGCGAGACTGCTCGCTTTGTGAGACAGATAATGGATTATCTTGGCGACCCATTCTCACTATTATTAGAATAATAATTACTGCAAATAATTTATAAACGGGGGAGTCGTCACAGGACTACCCCGTCTCTTTTTACTACCTTTGTGTAGAGAAACAATATGACTTCGACAAACAAAATGATAATAAGCAAACCCTATCGCGAGTTTCCCGAACTTCTCGCAGAACAATTTCCATTTAAAGTTCAAAAGATTTCTGTAAATGCAGGATTCACCTGCCCCAACCGTGACGGTAGCAAGGGGTATGGCGGATGTACGTATTGCAACAATCAGAGCTTTAGCCCTGGATATGGAAAGCCTAAGAAGACTATTACGGAACAAATGAAAGATGGTATAGAGTTTTTCTCTCACAAGTATCCCGAGATGAAATATCTTGCTTATTTTCAGTCGTACACCAACACTTACGACCCGGTGGAGAATCTTATTGAAAAATATGAGGAGGCATTGGCCTATCCTGATGTAGTGGGGCTAATTGTGGGCACTCGCCCCGACTGTATGCCGGACGAATTGCTGGATTACTTTGTTGAGCTCAGCAAACGCACCTTTGTTATTATTGAATATGGCGTGGAAAGCACTCTCAACAGGACATTAGATAAGATAAACCGTCTGCACTCGTGGGAAGAATCTGTTGAGGCCATAATGAAAACTGCCGAAAGGGGGTTGCGCGTTGGTGCTCACATGATACTTGGGCTGCCGGGCGAAACACACGAAGATTTTATTGATCATGCTCACAAGCTTTCGGCGCTTCCGCTTACTACTCTCAAACTGCACCAGCTGCAAATAATAAGGGGAACCGTGATGGCTAAGGAATATAGAGAAGAGCCTGAAACATTTCACATATTTGAGGCCGACGAATATATTGATCTTTGTGTGGACTTTGCTGAGCACCTCAACCCCAATATTTACATCGAACGCTTTGCTTCGCAATCGCCCAAGCAGCTGCTCATCGCTCCCGATTGGGGACTAAAAAACTATGAGCTTACTGCCAAAATCATCAAGCGATTTGAGGAGAGGGGGACGCAGCAGGGGGCTTTGTATAGTGGAGGGAAGTGATTTAGAAGATTATATCATCAATCATGAAAAAGTATAAAATCACTTCTTATAATTCCAACTTCTCTGAATATATCTCTCCTGTTGCAAAGAGGTAATGTGCTCTATATCCTCTTCTGAGAAGCTTGAAAGCTCTTTAAGGTTGTAATAGGACAACATTTTGAGGGCAAACAGGTCAAAAAAATCATCTTTATATGGCGCAACGCCGTCTCTCTCGAGAAGGAAAGTGC
>CAZSKF010000077.1:0-11166 GCA_964607405.1 uncultured Proteiniphilum sp.
CAAAAGCAAGAATATCAAGAAAGAAACGAGCACCCAACACGGGAACCAACCTCTCTTGTGGCAGATTTTTGTATAGCATCAATAGATTATTCCTAAAATTTAGATATGTCTTTCTAGGACTCTCCATATCCAGCGAAGCACCACCCACATGATAAACAACTGATTGTGGAATACACTCAATTATATGTCCTCTGGCATTAAGACGCCAACAAAGGTCTATCTCCTCCATATGGGCAAAAAAACGAGAATCAAGCCCACCAACCCTAAAATATACTTCGCGGCGAATACACAAACATGCACCCGTTGCCCAAAATATGGGAACTACGGTATCATGTTGTCCTTCATCTTTCTCCAAGTTACCAAGAATGCGACCTCTACAAAACGGATATCCATACTTATCTATAAAACCACCTGATGCACCGGCATACTCAAAATGTGTTTTTTGTCTTTGCGCCAATATCTTTGGCTGCACGGCTGCAACACCGGGATGCTCCTCCATATAATCAATCATATTTGACAACCAATTATCAGAGGTTTCAACATCTGAATTTAGTAACACCACATACTCCGAATCAATCTGCTGCAGTGCCAAATTATAACCTTCTGCAAAGCCGTGATTATCTTCAAAAATAATTAGCCTCACCTGCGGATAGTGTTCTTTAAGAAAAGAAACAGAATCATCAGTTGACCCATTATCTGCTACCACCACCTCGGTGTTATCATCTTTCAGAGTGTGTTTTATAACCGAAGGCAAAAATTGCTCCAGCAACTTACGACCGTTCCAGTTTAGTATTACTACAGAAGTTTTCATTATGAATCTATATTTTCAGGTTTTGTTCTCGACCACTTGTTGTGTGTCCACAAATAGTAAGCCGGATTATTTATAATTGTTTGTTCAAGTTTTCTTGTGTATGCATCAGTTACCACATGCTCATCCTCCTTGCTTGCATCAGGCGTAATTGCTGATACGGAACATTTAAAATGTCCGCGCTTCACCTTCACAATATCCAAATAAGCCACAGCAAAGCCCATCTGAGAAGCTATACGCTCCATTCCGGTTTGTGCCAAAGTATCCTGATTTAAAAACTCAAGCCAATACTCATTGGCATGTTTTCGTGGTCTTTGATCGTTTAAGAATCCAATTAACATTGTGACACCCTCATTTCTGTTTCTCACAATAGTTCTGTAAATAGATTTCATCTCTATTGCTTTAGGACCAAACCTGGCACGAATGCGCAAAAACAAATCATCAAAATCTTGTGATGATAATCGCTTATATACCATTCCCAGCTTTATGCGCTCAGGCAGATGCATAATGATAGAAGGCACCCACTCCCAGTTGCCATAGTGCCCCAAACTCATCAGGCATGAATTACCATTCTTGGTGAGTTCTTCCACTACATCCAAGTTTTCAAAAACCATGCGCTCACGTATTTCTTCATCCGTGATGCGCAAGGTCTTAATTGTCTCTACAAAGTAGTCACAAAAATGGCGATAAAATTCTTTCTCAATTTTTAAAAGCTCATTACTATCCTTTTGAGGAAAGGAGTTGCGAAGATTCTTTCTAACCACCTTTCTTCTATATCTCACAAGCTTATAAACAATCAAGTACAAAAAATCTGAAATCAAGTACAACACTTTGAATGGCAGTAACGCAATCAGCGAAAACAAACCATAAGTCAGATAATATCCAATTCCTTTTCTCTTTTTATCGGCCATTTTATTATTTAATTATCCTACAAATATGGCATTCATTGCCATCTCTTCTTCGTTATATTCGCCCACTTTTATATCCACCACACTATTTATTAGTTCGGGATTGTATGGAGCACATACTTTTATATAATTCTCAGTGAACCCGTGCATCATTTCTCCTCGTTGTGTGTGCTCAAACAGAACTTTGCGTGAAGTTCCCTTTTGAGATTCATAAAAATTGAGCAGTTTGACATCTGATATATCATGCAGTGCCTTACTTCTTCTCTGCTTAGTGCGTGGGTCCACGGCATAGTCAATAGCTAAAGCTTGCGTATTGGCACGTTCAGAATAAGTAAACACATGCAGTTGTGAAATATCCAGCGACTCAACGAAAGCTTTGCTCTCTTCAAAATACTCATCCAGCTCGCCGCGAGTTCCCACAATAATATCTACACCAATAAACGCATCCGGCAATACAGATTTAATTTTATTCATCTTGTGTCTGAACAATTCAGTATCATATTTTCGCTTCATTAGCTTCAATACGGCATCGCTGCCTGCTTGCAACGGTGTATGGAAGTGAGGAGCAAAGCGCTTTGAAGTTGCTACAAAATCAATAATCTCATCTGTTAGCAAGTTTGGCTCTATTGATGATATTCTAAAACGCTCAATACCTTCAACATTATCAAGAGCCTTTACCAAATCAAAGAAAGTTTCACCCGTTGAGTGACCAAAGTCACCAATATTCACCCCTGTCAACACTATTTCCTTACCACCTTGTTCCACCACTCCTTCGGCTTGTTTCACCAAGTCGGCAATAGAACCATTTCTACTTCTGCCTCTGGCATATGGAATAGTGCAGAAAGAACAGAAATAGTCGCATCCATCCTGTACTTTCAAGAAATAACGAGTTCTGTCATCTGCCGAGCAAGATGGCACAAATGATTTTATTCTATGAGTTTTGGAAGTAACAACCTCACCTTTATCCTTCTTTTTTAAATCATCTATATATTGAAGAACATCAAGCTTTTGTTCTGAACCCAATACCAAGTCAACACCCTCAATTTCGGCAACCTCATCCGGCTTTAGCTGTGCATAGCAACCCGTAACCACCACAAAGGCATTAGGATGATTTGAAATCATCTTACGAATAGCCTGACGTCCTTTCTTATCGGCTAGGTCTGTTACAGAGCAGGTATTGATAACACAAATATCTGCATCTTGCCCCTCACGATAGCGAGAGATACCGGCATTAAGAAGTTGCTTGCCAATAGCTGATGTTTCGGCAAAGTTCAACTTGCAACCCAGCGTATAATATGCTGCCGTTTTATTTTCAAAAACAGATTGATCGATCATTTTATTAATTCATTAATTGTTAAACATTATGCTGTGATTATTCAATTCTAATAATTACAATCGGCAAAAATACAAAATCTGCGGTAATTAAGCAGTAGTATTTCTTTGCTTATCTGTAAAATCATATTACTTTTGCACAAAAATACTTACTTTGTGCAACTATGATTAAGCAAAACTTTATAAAGACATACGAAACCAGCTTCAAACTTTACTGGAATCAACCCGCCCTAACCGACTACAAGGATAAAACAAGTATGACATATGGCGAAATGGCAAAAGAAATTGCTCAAATCCATATATTATTTGAAGAGCTGGGCATCAATAAAGGTGACAAAGTAGCATTAATTGGCAAAAACCATAGCACGTGGTCGTTAGTATTTCTTGCCACCATCACATACGGGGCAGTGATAGTACCCATACTTCACGAATTTAATCCTGACAGTATGCACCACATTCTAGATCATAGCGATTCTAAGTGTGCATTTATAAATGATAACATATGGACAACTCTGGATCATGATAAAATAAATATCCCTGCTTTTTCTATCCCTTCGTTTAATTTGCTTAAAAGCTTCGACAATACGCACAAAGAATTGAAGCAACAAGTGCAGGTAAGATTTGAAGGTAAATATCCAGACGGATTCTCCAACAATGATATAATATACGCTGATGTTTCAAACAAAGAGGTGATTTGTATCAACTACACATCAGGCACCACTGGCTTTAGCAAAGGTGTAATGCTAACTGCCAACAACTATGCCGGCAATATAACATATGCCCACACTCTGGAACTGCTTCATCCCGGCGAAAGAGACTTAGCATTTCTACCAATGGCACATGCCTATGGATGTGCATTTGATTTTCTTTATGCTTTGTCAAATGGAGTTCACGTGACACTGTTAGATGTAATCCCTTCACCCGCCAATCTGGTGAAAGCATTTCAGGAAGTGAAACCAAATATCATTATCACTGTTCCCCTAATCTTTGAAAAGATTTATAAGAAAAGAATTCTTCCCACAATTGAGAAGCCCATCATGAAAGTTTTGCTTAAAATACCGGGACTCAATTCTATAATCTACAAGAAAATAAACAAATCCCTTATCGAATCACTAGGAGGCAATTTTAGAGAAGTAATTATAGGAGGTGCAGCTTTAGGAAAAGATATTGAAGCTTTCTTTTACAAAATAAAGTTTCCATTTACCGTAGGATATGGAATGACCGAATGTGCACCACTTATATCATATGATCATCATTATGATTTCGTGCCAACATCATGCGGGTCTGTATTAGAAGGAATAATGGAGGCCAGAATAGACTCTACGGATCCTGAAAAGATTCCGGGTGAAATTCAAGTGAAAGGAGAAAACGTAATGGCAGGATACTATAAGAATCCTGAGGCAACAAAAGAAGCATTCACAGAAGACGGATGGCTAAGAACCGGTGACTCGGGCATATTGCAAGGCAGACGTCTATTTATTAAAGGACGAATCAAAACTATGTTGCTTGGTGCTAACGGACAAAATATTTATCCTGAAGAAATAGAAGCCAAACTAAACAACCTGCCCTACATTGCAGAAAGCTTGGTGGTGTCTCGACACAACAAACTTGTGGCACTTGTTCATCCCGACCATGCCGCCTTGAAAGATGATGGTATAGAAAATAATGAGCTTACCGAAATAATGAATTACAACCGTACACTGATCAATGAATCAGTAGCTAGATACGAACGAATTAGTGCAATAGAAATTCAAAAAGAAGAGTTCGAGAAAACCCCAAAGAAAAGTATCAAGAGATTTTTATATAGTTGAGTTGCAATCAAATTGCAGACAAAATTTTAATTTAATACCTATACCTTATGGCTTTCATCTAAAATTTGAGTATTTTTGAACTTTAATTTTAGATGAATCGCCTATATAGCTAACACGATCCACACACATTATAACACAAGCGTTTATAATATTGCTATAACCCTATAGCACTAAAGTGTTGTGTGATTAATTCTAAATAGCATCAGGCGCATGTAACAGAAGAATATATTTATTAATATGGAAAATATTGAAACAGTAGGATTCGATAACGAAAAGTATTTACACGAACAAACAGAGGCAATTTTAAAGCGAGTTGGCAAATTCAATGATAAACTATATCTTGAGTTTGGCGGTAAAATTCTGTATGACTATCATGCTTCACGCGTATTGCCCGGTTTTGCATACAATGTAAAAATGCGACTTCTGCAAAAGATGAAAGATAAGGTAGAAGTGATAATGTGTATCTATGCAGGTGATATCGAAAGAAATAAAATTCGTGCCGACTTTGGAATAACGTATGATGTGGATGTAATGAAAAGCATTGACGATATGAGATGGTATGGCATTGAAGTAACTGCTGTAGTGATAACCCGCTACGAGAAACAACCCGCTGCCGATATTTTCAAAAACAAGCTAGAGCTAAACGGAATAAAAGTTTATCTCCACTACCCCACTCGCGGATATCCACAAAACATTGATTTGATAGTTAGTGACGAAGGATATGGCGCAAACCCATATATCGAAACCACCAAACCAATAGTTGTCATAACAGGTCCCGGACCCGGAAGCGGAAAACTGGCAACGGCGCTCAGCAACCTATATCACGATTACAAAAGGGGTAACAATAGCGGATATGCCAAGTTTGAGACATTTCCTATTTGGGATTTGCCATTAAATCATAAAGTGAACATAGCATACGAGGCTGCAACTGCCGACTTGGGAGACGAAAACATGATAGATCCATATCATCTAAATGCATATGGCGTGGAGGCAGTGAGCTACAACCGAGACATCGAAGCTTTTAAACTGCTAAAATCAATACTCAACAAGATTACGGGCGACGAAAGCATATACAAATCACCTACCGATATGGGTGTAAATAGAATTAGTGCCGGAATAATTGATGACGCTATTTGTAGCGAAGCCGCCTATCAGGAAATCATCAGGCGACATCTCAGAAGCTTTGTGGACTATGCCAATGGGCAAATAGACGCTGAAGCAGTGGAAAGATATGCCGAAATAATGCAAAAGGTGAATGCCAAGGACGAAGACCGTCAGGTGGTTGAACCTGCGCGACAAGCAGCCGACAAGGCAGAAGAAGAAGGCAAAGGATATGATGGCAATTATTGCGGTGCAGCCATCTTACTTAAAGACGGAACAATAATAACAGGCAAAAACTCAATGCTGCTACATGCATCCTCGGCAATGATACTGAATGCCATAAAGCATTTGGCAGGACTGCCCGATAATATGATTTTGCTGCCTGAGAATATTATTGACTCAGTAACGCATCTCAAAAAAGATATACTTGATGGCAAAACCACCAGCCTTGATGTGGAAGAGACATTAATAGCCTTATCCATCAGTGCTATTTCAAATCCGGCAGCTCAAATGGCATTGCAAAAGCTTACGGAACTAAATAATTGCGAAATGCACTCCACGCACATCCCCACAGCCGGTGATGAGGCGGGACTTAGAAAGCTGAAAATAAATGTAACGTCCGACCCATTATTCTCAGGAAAAAGATTATTCGTTAGCGAGTAGATTTCCTTTAATCTATTTGTTTTAAAACATACGCAAAGAGGTACTCAAAACATTGAGCACCTCTTTTTTTGTGCCATTCCCGACCAATTCCCAATTTAAACAATTATCTTTAGACCATGAAAATATTAATCATCGAAGACGAAAATGAGCTGAGACAAGTAATTAAAGAGTCTCTCCTCAAAGAAAATTATGTGGTTGAAACAGCCCATAATTACGAAACTGCTTTGGATAAAATAGAGATTTATGACTATGACTGCATCCTGCTCGACATTATGCTGCCCGGAGGAAGTGGATTAACTTTGCTGGAAAAACTAAAGAGCAACGAAAAGCCATCAAACGTAATTATTATATCTGCCAAAGACTCACTCGATGATAAAGTATCGGGGCTTAACCTGGGTGCGGACGACTATCTGCCCAAGCCATTTCATATAGCCGAGCTAAATGCACGACTAAAAGCCGTACTAAGGCGCAAGCACTTAAGTGGCAAAAACAGCATAGAGGTAGCCAACCTGTGTCTTGATATTGACGAACGAAGCATCACTGTAAATGGAGTGCCCGTTTCGCTAAACCGCAAGGAGTTTGATATTCTATATTACTTTATGGTAAACAAAGACAGATTGGTATCAAAAACCGCATTGGCAGAGCATGTGTGGGGCGATAATATAGATCAGGCCGACAGCTTTGACTTTATCTATTACCAAATAAAGAATCTTAGAAAAAAGCTTAGAGACTCAGATGCAAATATAGAAATTGAAGCCGTATATGGCATAGGATATAGACTATCAGAAAAATGAAACTACTAAATCAATCCCTCAAGTTTATCTCTATTTCTATGCTGATAATAATCAGCATATGGGCATTGATTTTTTATTTTAGCATATACCACGAAATAAAATCAAGCGTGGATGAAGGTCTTGATAACTACAAACGACAAATAGTGGCACAAGCCATTGCCGATTCCACTCTGCTAGAAAATGATAGCTTTGATGATGGTTTCTTTGCTATTCGTCCCATTTCATCACACACAGCACATACATACAAAGATGTGTATAGCGACACAATTATGAGAATGCAGGATGCTGACGACCTTTTCCCAGAACCAGAACCTGCACGGATGTTGTCAACCGCATTTGAGGTAAACAACAATTACTATGAGCTAAAAGTGATACACTCTATGATTGAAGAGGATGACCTGATGAAACAATTATTTTGGAACACACTTTGGCTCTACACGGCCCTCTTTATCACTATTATAATCATTAATAATTTTGTGCTGCAACGCATGTGGCAACCGTTCTACAGGTATCTAAACAAACTAAAGAAATATAGATTGGGCAGCAACGACAACATACCTCAAATCAATACCCACACCAATGAGTTTAATGATCTTCATAAGGCAGTAAGCACGCTGCTTGAGCACAACACTCTTGTGTTTGAGCAACAAAAGCAATTTATATCCAATGCGTCACACGAATTGCAAACTCCCCTGGCTATAGTAATTAATAAGCTTGAATTGCTTATAGAGAGCGACAGCCTTGATGCTAACAATGCCAAAATAATAGGCGAAACAGTGGATATAGTAGAGCGGCTTATCAGAATCAATAAATCTCTCCTTCTCCTATCTCGCATCGAGAATAACCAGTTTATGGATAACAGCTTGGTATCTATCAATCAAATCACATCAAGAAATATAGAAGACATAAAAGATATTGCGGAATACAAAGAGGTTACAATCTCTTTTTCTGAAACTAATAATCTAGAGACTATCATCGACCGATCTCTGGCAAACATAGTAATATCAAACCTTATTAGAAATGCCATATTTCATAATCATCCCAATGGGCACATAGATATTTCGATACACGATAATACGTTTAGGATATGCAACACAGGCGATGGCAATGAGCTAAACAGCGATAATCTCTACTCTCGGTTCTACAAGTCTAACGATGCCTCTAACGGCTTGGGGCTTGGCCTGGCTATCGTAAAGGCAATATGCAATATGTATGGGCACACCATTAATTATAACTATCAAAATGAAAAACATTGCTTTGAAATAATATTCAAATAATAAGCACAGGCTCACTTTTTCCAAAGTTATTCCAGATTTGGGTGCTTTCTTTGTAGTATAATTTAAAAACAAAGAATTATGAAGAAGTTGAGTTTCATATGTATTGTATCATTACTTTTTTCAATCAATTCTGTATTTGCACAAAAAATACACAAAAGCTCTGTGCCCTCACTTATAATAAATAGTTTTCAGCAAGAGTATCCCAGAGCCTTTGATATTGAATGGAAGCTGGAGCAGGATATCTATAAAGTAGAGTTCGAAACCGGACTTAGAAGGCATGATAATACTATCTGGTATGACAAGACGGGCAAAAAGATGAGACAAAAATCTGAGATATCCAAAAAGGCTCTGCCCGATAAAGTATTAAACAGCATCAAACAGAATTTTAACGGCTACAGAACAAGCGACATAAAGCTTATTAAAGATTTAGACAAGGTGATTTATACCATCGAACTAAAAAAATCTTACGAAGAGTGGAAGGTTAGTTTTGATTCTGAAGGTGCAATCATCAGTAAAGTTCCCGACTAAAAAATAAATACAATGGAGTATGCGAAAATCCAATAATAGAGTAGCACAAACAAATATATACACAAAGAATATGAAAAAGTCATTTTTCTCAATTATCACATTAATATTGGCTATTGCCTTATTTAGCAGCTGCGACAAAGAAGAGATTATATCAACCGACAAACTGCCTGCAGAAATAACCGCTTACCTATCCACACACTTTCCCGACAATCCGGTGATTCAATCAATGATTGAAAGAGATGATCTCACAAAAACTTATGAAGTAATCCTACAGGGCAATTACACCCTAACTTTCAATCGCAAAAAAGAGGTGATTGATATTGAAGGATTCTCAAAGCTACCCGACAGCGTAATCCCCGCAAAAATTAGAGAGTATGTGGGCAGCAACTATCCGGACAACTATATAATTGGCTGGGAGCTGGATGGAAAGAATCAGCAAGTGGAACTGAATAATGATCTTGATTTGGAATTCACAATGAATGGTGATTTTATCAGGATTGACAACTAATCAAACTTGCCATACAAATAATAAAAGACATGCTCAGTGGAGTATGTCTTTTTTGTATCCCATTCATAAAAAGAGAGCAATTAATATATTCTCAAAACGATCAGTCCTATTTAGAGGATGATTTAATTATCTACCATCATTTCCTCATTTTTAGCCGAAAACACCCCATTTCACAATAATTTACATATCACCCCTTTTTGGGCATCTTTCGTGTTGTTAAAATATTAACAATCAAAGCCTCCTTTTTGCTTAATTAATTGTTTTATAAGCTATTCGCATTTTTACATCATCGATTATTTTTTTATTTAAGAGGTCTTGTAAAACTGCAACAGTTATATTCCACTTTTTTTAGAGGCAAAATCAATTGATTTCAGTCTTTCAGAAAACTAAAAAGGCTTCAAGAACACTGACTTCACATATTTTAATTGCAAAAACGAGTATTTTCAGTTAATTTTTTTCACAAATCGAGGTGGAATCATAGTCTTGTAAAATTACAAGACCTCTTAAAATTTTTTGCAAGAACCTTTGTAAAATTACATTGGTTATATTCCATACTTTTATCTACCCTTGTAAAGTGATTTCAGTCTGAAATACTTCTCGGAAGAGGTCATGTTTAATGTTTTTTACTAGTTTCCGTACAACATACTGTTAAAATACATTTAGCGAGGGTCTAAAAAAGAGTGGAATATAACTGATGTAACTTTACAAGACCCCATAAAATTTATTTCAAACGTCGTTGTAACTTTACAAGACCTCTTAAAATTTATTTCAAATGCCATTGTAACTTTACAAGACCTCTTAAATATTTTGCGAAAAGGAATTTTCGTCTCACTTTTGGGCAAAAAAAAAGTTACTTCATACATATATGTAATCCGTAACTTTTTAATTTTACATTACCCACTTGGTGGGAATATACTAAAGTCTGAAAATATTACTTTGCAATATCTATGCGAACTTCTTTTTCAACACGCACACCATTTGAAACAACAGAAAGAGTGCAAACAGTTTTCCCGGCAGTTTCTCCGGCTTTAACTGTTAGTTCATTTCCGTCAATAGTTACAGTTGCCAGTTGGCTATCTGCAAAGCTAACCGACTTAATGATAGAAGTAGAGCTATTATCATGGTCAACTACCACCTCATCAAGGTCAATAACTTTTTCTTGGCCAGCATTCACAATAATTTGATTAATCAAAATTTGTGGCTTGTTGGCATCCTCAAAGAAAGGAACGGCAGGGAACCAATAATATTTGTCGCCCAAGCTTTCGTCGCCATTAGTGCCATTGTCACCACCAAGCTCAAGTTTTACTTTTTCATTTCCGTTATTATCCACCACATGAACCCAGTTGTAGGCATAGTTATCTCCCCAACCTGTATGTTTAATTGTCAATACCAACTCGTCAGTTAAAGGATTAACGCGCATGCCGGCACCAATAAAT
>CAZSKF010000078.1:0-11044 GCA_964607405.1 uncultured Proteiniphilum sp.
CTCAGGTGGTGAAAATTATAAATGATGAGGTTACTCTTCAGATTTTTGAGGGTACGGAGGGTATCCCCACAAATGCGGAGGTGATTTTTCATGGTAAGGCGCCATCTCTGAAGGTGGGTACGCAATTGTCGGGCCGCTTCTTTAATGCATATGGAAATCCTATTGATGGGGGACCAGTGCCTGAGGGCGAGGAGAGACAGATTGGGGGACCTTCGGTTAATCCGGTGAGAAGGAAGCAGCCTTCTGAACTTATTGCTACGGGTATTGCGGGTATCGACCTTAATAATACCTTGGTGTCGGGACAGAAGATTCCTTTCTTTGCCGATCCTGATCAGCCTTTTAATCAGGTGATGGCTACGGTGGCATTGCGTGCTAAGGCTGACAAGATTATTCTTGGCGGAATGGGTATGACAAATGATGATTACTTGTTCTATAAAAACGTATTTAGCAATGCGGGCGCACTAGACCGTATCATTAGCTTTATGAATACTACCGAAGACCCGGCTGTGGAGCGTATATTGATTCCTGATATGGCGCTTACTGCTGCTGAGTATTTTGCGGTGGAGCATGATGAGAACGTGTTGGTGCTTCTTTCGGATATGACTTCATATTCTGATGCGCTGGCTATTGTTTCTAACCGTATGGACCAGATTCCTTCTAAGGACTCGATGCCGGGATCGCTTTACTCTGACCTTGCTAAGATTTATGAGAAAGCGGCTCAGTTTCCAAATGGGGGTTCTATTACTATTATTGCGGTTACTACTCTTTCGGGTGGTGATATCACGCACGCCGTGCCTGATAATACGGGATATATTACCGAGGGGCAGTTGTTCTTGCGCAGGGATAGTGATATTGGTAAGGTGGTGGTGGATCCGTTCCGCTCGCTGTCTCGTTTGAAGCAGCTGGTGCAGGGCAAGAAAACCCGTGAGGACCATCCGCAGCTGATGAATGCTGCTGTGCGTTTGTATGCTGATGCTGCTAATGCAAAAACAAAACTTGAGAACGGTTTTGACCTTACAGACTATGACCAACGTACGCTTTCGTTTGCCAGAGATTATTCTGAATTTATTCTTTCTATTGATGTGAACTTAGATACTGATGAGATGCTTGATACTACTTGGAGTATTTTGTCAGACTATTTCCGTCCTGAAGAGGTGAATATGAAGCGTGAACTGGTGGATAAGTACTGGAAAAAATAAAATAAATGGCTATAAAGTTTCAATATAACAAAACGTCGCAACAGGATCTTGAAAAACAGGTTCGTGTTCGTGAGCGTGCGCTTCCTACCCTGCAGAGCAAGGAGACTGCTTTGAGGATGGAGGTGAAGAAGGCAAAAAATGAGATGGATGAGCTGGAGCAAACTCTCGAAAGGGAGATTCGCTCGTATGAAAAGATGCTTGGCATGTGGAATGAGTTTGATACTGATTTGCTAAGTGTTAGGGATGTTCATTTGTCGAAGAGAAAGATAGCCGGTGTTATATTTCCTATGCTCGATAGCGTGGAGTTTGAAGTTAAAGAGTTTAGCCTGTTTAATAAGCCAAAGTGGTTTCTGGATGGTATTAAAACCGTTGAGAGGCTTGCTGAGATTGGTATCAGGCGCGACTTTTATGAACTAAAGGTGCAGCGATTGGATTATGCACGAAAAAAGACCACGCAAAAGGTGAACCTTTTCGAGAAGGTGCAGATACCGGGCTATCATGATGCTATATTAAAGATTAAGCGTTATTTGGAGGATGAGGAGAACTTGTCAAAATCGTCTCAAAAGATAATGCGCGATCGTCAAGAGAAAAAGAAAGAAGAGGAGGGTAGCGTATGGTAGCAAGAATGAGAAAATTTATGTTCCTGGCTTATCATAAGGATTATCAACAGTTTTTGGATGATTTGCGCGACTTGGGCTTGATTCATGTTGCTGAGTCAAAAAAGGCTGCTGAGGATAATGATGATATGTATCGTTTGCTAAGCCAGGCTAAGTTGCTGAAGGATGCAAAGTCTGTTCTTGAGAAGACTATTGATAAGAAAGATGAGGTGGCTTTCAATACTCCTAATGTGGAGGTTGGCAAGCAGTTGCCCATCGAGATTGATAAGATTGAGAATGATCGTGCATCGCTTCTTCAAAAACTACAGGTTAGCATTAAGGAGAGGGAGGCTCTTGCTCCATGGGGTAATTTTGACCCGGAACAGGTGGCTAAACTTGGCAAAGCGGGCTGGAATATCAACTTTTTTGTTGTTCCCGACAATCAGTTTAATCCTGAGTGGGAGAGCTTGCATGATGCTGTGGTGGTTGCCAAGGAGGCTTCGAGAACTTATTTTGTGACCGTTGGCAAGAATAAAAATATTGCTAATGATCTTAATCTTGAGGCTGAAAAATTACCTGGTGTTTCTCTTAATGACTTGGATGAGCTGATTGTGTCTGTCAAAAAGGATATATCGCTGCAGGATGATAAGCTTAAGGCTTTGGCGGTGGATATTCCTTCTATTGATGCTGCAATTGGCGACTATGAGGATAAAATAACATACACAAAGGTTGTTCAGAATACTACATCTTTGGCGGATGATAAGATTATGCTGCTGCAAGGATGGGCACCTGAGGATAAGGAAAAGGAAATAGCTGACTACTTGTCGTCAAGGGCTGTGTATTATGATGTGTCGGATCCTAAGCCTGAGGATGATGTGCCAATTAAGTTTAGCAATAATAAGTTCTTCAGACTGTTTGAGCCTCTGACTGAGCTTTATATGCTTCCTAAATATAATGAGATAGACTTGACGCCCTATTTTGCTCCTTTCTACATGCTGTTTTTTGGCTTGTCGCTTGGGGATATTGGTTATGGTATGTTCTTGTTGTTGGTGGGTATTATAGCTAAGGTGGCAATGAAGGATAAGCTTAATACTTACATGAAGGCAGTGATGTCGCTTGTGGTGGTGTTGGGTGCTTCTACTATGGCTGCGGGTATGCTGACTGGCGGATTCTTTGGATTTGATATTTACGAGCTTCCGTTTAAATTTGCACAGAATCTTAAGGACAAAGTTTATTTTGATAATAACGATATGTTCTTGCTTTCGCTTAAGCTGGGGGTTGTGCAAATTTTGTTTGGTATGATAATGAAGGTTGCCAACAGAACTAAGCAGTTGGGCTTTAAGTATTCATTGTCAACTATCGGTTGGTTTGTGTTCTTGGTTAGTATAATAGTATCGGTGCTTTTCCCTGCGGTTTTACCTCTGTTTGGAACTGTGCATCTGATAATTATTATACCTATGTTGTTGTTGATATTTTTCTACAACACACCTGGAAAGAATCCTTTTTACAACTTTGGCTTAGCTTTGTGGGATACGTATAATATGGCTACAGGATTGTTGGGTGATGTTTTATCATATGTTCGTTTGTTTGCTTTGGGGCTTTCGGGCGGTATTTTGGCCACAGTTTTTAATGACTTGGCGGCGGGTATGAGTCCCGATAATGCTGTGTTGAAACCAATAGTTTACATTTTGATATTTGTGATTGGTCATGCTATCAACTTGTTTATGAATGCGCTTGGTGCTTTGGTTCACCCTGTTCGTCTTACATTTGTTGAGTTTTATCAAAATTCTGAATTTGAAGGGGGAGGAAAAAAGTACAATCCTTTCAATAAAGTTAGAGCTTAAAAATTAAAATCAGAAATCAATATAACATTAAAATTAAATAACAATTTATGGAAACAAGTTTAATTCTCGCCTATTTGGGCATTGCAATTATGTTGGCTCTAACAGGGATAGGAAGTGCCTATGGAGTTACCATTGTAGGAAATGCAGCTATTGGTGCTGCTAAGAAAGTTGACGGAAAGTTTGGAAACTTCCTGGTATTGGCTGCTTTGCCGGGTACTCAGGGTTTGTATGGTTTTGCCGGATACTTTATGTTTCAAAATATATTTGGTGTGTTGACTCCGGATATTACAATGTTTCAGGCAATGGCTACTCTTGGTGCAGGTCTTGCATTAGGCTTCATCGGTTTGCTTTCGGCAATTCGTCAGGGTCAGATTTGCGCTAATGGTGTAGTTTCTATTGGCCAAGGTCATGATGCTTTTGGTAACACTCTTATTCTTGCTGTGTTCCCTGAGCTTTATGCTATTGTTGCTCTTGCTGCAACTTTCCTTATGGGTAGTGCAATTGCTTAAGATAAACTTATTCTAGCTGTATATGCAGCAGGGATAATATAACAAAAGGGCTCGTCTATTATAGATGGGCCCTTTTGCTATATCATGTTTTGTAGGGATATTTATATTATATCCTCTGCTATGTCTTCTGAGTAATTTAATCTGTCGAATCCGATATCGTTGAATGAAACGGGATCTTCAAGTGGTTCGATGTGTGATGTGACTGTGACGTTGGCATTGCCAAACATTTGTTCTATGTTTTGCTCTATGGCTTCGGCGCAGTCGTGTCCTTTTTGCACGCTCCAGTCGCCCGGAACTAAAAGGTGGAGAGTGATAAACTTTCTGTAGCCCGCCTTGCGTGTGAGTAGTGAGTGATATTCTATATTCTTTTCGGTTAGAGAATCGAGATACTCAACCACCATTTGCTGTTCCTCCTTGGGAATGGCGGCATCCATCAATTCACTTGTGGATCTGCTAATTAGTTTGAAGCCTATATATACGATGTATAGAGCAACTGCAATAGCTATTATTGGGTCAAGGAAGTAGAACCCAGTTACTTTTACTAATACCACTCCCAGTATTACACCAATAGAGGTTAGAACGTCTGCAATAAGGTGCTTGCCGTCGGCTTCAAGAATTATTGAATCGTATTTTTTTCCCTTCTTCAGTAAGATATATCCCACTACCAGATTGACAATTGCTGCGGCTACCGATAGTAATGATCCTGCGCCAATATTATTAAGTGGCTGTGGATTGAATATCTTGGGAATGGATGTGTATATTATACTAAAGGCGGCTATAAATATAAGTGCCCCTTCTAATGCACTGGAGAAATATTGTGCTTTGCCGTGTCCAAATTCATGCTCTTCATCTGCCGGCTTTTCTGAAAGATGGAGAAGTATCAATGCAATGATTGCTGCAAAAAGATTGACCAATGATTCCAGAGCATCGGAGAAAAAACCCATTGAGCCTGTTTGAAAATATGCTGCAAACTTCAATAATATAGTTGTGAGTGCTGCTAATATTGAGAGGTACAAAAACCTTTTTAGTGATGGGGTTTTCATTTTGCTTTATAAAAGTTGTTGAAATACAAAAGTAATCATTTTTGACCTTTTTGTCTGAATTATTGGCGTGGTATTCTCGTTAAAAACTAGTAAATGGCAACTCTTGGGTGTGGCGGTGGTTAATCGTGTGTGATTATGGGGTGAAATTGAAAGATTTTTTGCAACTTTGAATATCATAGAGATAAATGTAATTGTGGGTAGAAAGATAATACATATAGATATGGATGCTTTTTATGCATCAATTGAGCAGCGTGACAATCCCGAGCTTAGAGGCAAACCCATTGCTGTGGGATATGGTGGAAAGCGGGGTGTGGTGGCTGCTGCCAGCTATGAGGCGCGCAGATATGGGGTGCATTCGGCAATGGCTTCGGTGGTGGCTTTGCGCAAGTGTCCTCATCTTACTTTTGTGCTTCCTAGGTTTGATGTGTATAAGTCGGTGTCGGCTCAGATTATGCAGATATTTCGTGAATATACTCCTAAGGTGGAGCCACTTTCTCTGGATGAGGCTTATTTGGATGTGACTGAGAATGAGAAAAAGATGAAATCGGCCACTATTATTGCTCGTGAAATTAAACAGAAGATTTATAATCAAACTCGACTGACAGCTTCGGCGGGTGTTTCGTATAATAAGTTTTTGGCTAAGATTGCATCTGACTTGCAGAAGCCTAATGGTTTGTCGGTAATTACACCTGATAAGGCAGAGGAGTTTTTGGAGGGGCTGGATATTGAGAAGTTTTATGGTGTGGGCAGGGTTACGGCTCAGAAGATGCATGACTTGGGTATTAAAACTGGAGGAGACCTGAAGGAGTTTTCGGAGATAGAGCTGGCTCATCACTTTGGCAAAGCCGGCTCTATGTATTATCATTTTGTGAGGGGTGTGGATGAAAGAGAGGTGGAATCGGAGCATGTGCGTAAATCTCTTGGTGCTGAGGAGACTTTCTCTGATGATTTGTATGAGATGGTTGACTTGCTTGCGGCAATGGATGATATAGCCCGAGAGGTGAATAGGCGTGCTGAGAAGCGAAAGTTTTATGCCAAGACGCTGACCTTGAAGGTTAAGTATGCCGATTTTGATATTATAACGAGGAGCAAGACGGTGGGTTATTATATTAGAACTTATGATCAGATGTTTGATCTGGGTAAGGAGCTGTTGCTACAAGTGGATGATATTGAGCTAAGGAAAGTGAGGCTGCTGGGTCTTACTCTCAGAAATCCTGATGTTGAGGTTGACCCAACGCTGCCTGTTCAGTTGTCTTTTAATTTTAAAGAATGAAGTTTTCGGGATGCTTTCCTTCTATTCCTCTAAAATACTCTTTAATCTTTACTATATCACTGTCATAATCGCCTGTGGGGATAAACTCTCCTAGAAATATGGCTTCCTTCTTTCCATAGTCAAGGCCAACTAGCATGATGGGTACATCTGCTTTGAGGGCTATAAAATAGAATCCTTTTTTCCATTCTCCATTTGGTTTTCGGGTGCCTTCGGGTGTGACGGCTAGTTGCAGCTTATCGTGTTTTGCAAATTCTTTTGCAAGTATGTCGGTTGTGGATCCTTTCTTCGATCTTTCGATGGGGACTCCTCCAATGTTTTTGAAGAATAAATTGAAGGGAAATACAAACCACTCTTTTTTGATAAGAAAATTGGCTGTACGACCCAGTGAGGAGTATGCCAGTTTGCCAACAATAAAATCCCAATTGCTGGTGTGGGGTGCAATTGCTATTACGCATTTGTCGGGGTTGGGATATTGGTTTACAATTTTCCAGCCCATAACTTTGTTGAATAAAAATTTGCTGATACTTTTCATATTTTGATACAGTTTTTAGGTTGATGCTTAATTGCTAAATTCTTCTAGTTGAGTCATTAGTTCTTCCCACTCTTCTACCACTTTCTCAAGCTTTGATGTTGTTTCTGAGTAGGTTTTCATTAGTTCCACATTGGCCGCACCTTCGGGCGTGGATAGTTCTGCTTCTATAGATGAGATGCTTTCTTCTAGTGTTTCAATACTTTTTTCAGCATCTTCTACTTGCCTTTCCAGTCTTCGTTTTTGTCTGTTATATTCTTTTTGTTGCTGATATGATAGCTTATTGTCGGAGCTGTTTGAATCTTTTTCTTCGTTTGTAGCTTTGCCATTTGATGAGGCAGTGGATACTTCTAATTGTCTTAGTGTTTCCATCTTTTTCTTTTGAAGGAAGTCGTATATGCCACCAAGGTTTTCCACAACTTTACCTCCACCAAATTCATATACTTTGGTAACAAGTCCGTCTAGGAAGTCTCGATCGTGAGATACGATGATTGCTGTTCCTTCAAATTCTTTGATTGCCTTTTTTAATACCTCTTTTGATGCCATGTCGAGGTGGTTGGTGGGCTCGTCAAGAATTAGCAGGTTGACCGGTTCCAGGAGCAGTCTTATCATTGCAAGGCGGCCGCGTTCGCCACCTGATAGCACTCCAACTTTTTTGTCGGATGCTTCGCCACCAAACATGAATGCACCCAATATGTCGCGAATCTTTGTTCGGATGTCTCCTACGGCTACATTGTCTATAGCTTCAAATACGGTTAGGTTTTCGTCAAGCATTTGTGCCTGATTTTGCGCAAAGTAGCCAATCTTTACATTATGCCCTAGTTCCAGTTTGCCACCATGTTCTATTTCACTCATTATACATTTGACGAGTGTGGACTTTCCTTCTCCGTTTTTGCCAACAAATGCTACTTTGTCGCCTCGCTCTATGGTGAATGTTACATTGTCAAATACCAGATGATTGCCATAACTTTTGGATACGTTTTCCATTATTATGGGATATGATCCGGAGCGTGGGGCAGGGGGAAACTTAAGATTTAGGCGAGAATTGTCTATTTCATCAATCTCTATTCTGTCTATCTTGTCCAACTGTTTTATGCGCGATTGCACCTGGTTAGCCTTACTGGCTTTATATCTGAAACGTTCTATAAAGTCTTCAGTGTCTTTTATCTGCTTTTGTTGGTTTTCAAAAGCGCGTAGTTGTTGCTCTCTTCTCTCTTTGCGAAGTTCCACATACTTTGAGTAGTTTACTTTATAGTCGTGTGCATCGGCCAGAACAATTTCGATGGTTCTGTTTGTAACAGCATCCAAGAATGCTCTGTCGTGAGAAACGAGCATTACGGCGTTGGAGTGAGTAGTGAGAAAGTTTTCCAGCCATTGTATTGATTCAATATCAAGGTGGTTAGTGGGCTCGTCAAGAAGCAATACATCATGATTTTGAAGTAGTAGCTTTGCGAGTTCTATACGCATACGCCAGCCGCCGCTAAATTCGCTTGTGGGTCTGTCGAAGTCTTCGTTTCTGAACCCAAGTCCCAATAGTGTTTTTTCAACTTCGCCTTCAAAGTTGTGAATGCCCGACATTTGCAATAGTTCTTGCATGTCTGCCACTCGCTGAATAATGGCTTGATACTCTTCAGATTCATAATCGGTTCTATCCAAGAGTTGATTATTGAGTCTGTTAAGTTCTTGCTCCATTTTTTGCAGATGCTCGAAGGCTAATGAGGCTTCTTCCCTTACAGTGAGATTGTCGTTTAGCGTCATTTGCTGTGGCAAGTAGCCTATGGATGTGCCTTTGGGGTAAGATACGTTGCCATGTGTGGGCTGAAGTAGCCCACTCATTATCTTTAGCAATGTTGACTTGCCGGCACCATTTTTGCCAACTAAAGCCACTCTTTCATTCTTATTGAGAACGAATGAAATTTCATCTAAAAGTGTGAATCCGCCAAACTGTACGGTCAGATTTTCTATTGAGAGCATATATTTAAAACTTCTTCCTTTATTTTTGTATTGTAGCTGAAAGCTTTTGTATTAGCTCATCTACATTTAGGGCGTCTTGATCGCCGGTGGTCATATTTTTTAGCATCACCTTTCCCTCTTTCATTTCATTTTCTCCCACTATTGCCACATATGGTATGTGGTTGTTGTCGGCATATGTCATTTGTTTTTTCATCTTTGCCGTGTCGGGATATACTTCGCTTCTGATGCCTTTGCTACGTAGTTTTGATACGATGGGAAGTATGTGAAGTGCTTCTTTCTCACCAAAGTTTACAAACAAAACATCTGTGGCGTGGCTAAAGCTGTCGGGATATAGGTTGAGCTGATTTAGAACATCATAAATTCTGTCGGCACCAAATGAGATACCTACTCCTGATACTCCGGGCATTCCAAATATGCCTGTCAGGTTGTCGTATCTGCCGCCTCCGGTGATGCTGCCTATTTCCACATCTAGTGCTTTCACTTCAATAATTGCGCCTGTGTAATAGTTGAGTCCGCGTGCAAGTGTGAGGTCTAGCTCTATTTCGCAACCAATATTCATTATCTTGAGTGTATTGAAGATGTATTCCATCTCTTCAATTCCTTCAATTCCTATTTTAGAGGCAGAGAGTGCTTCACGCATTGTGGTGAATTTGTCTTCCAAGCTGCCGCTTAGTTGTATGATAGGTTGCAGCTTTTGTATTGCATCGTCTGAAATGCCTTTTGATACTAGCTCTTCGTTTACTTTGTCAAGTCCAATTTTATCAAGCTTGTCGATAGCTACTGTGATATCTACAATTTTGTCTGCTTCGCCTATCACTTCGGCTATCCCCGAAAGTATCTTGCGGTTGTTTAGCTTTACGCAAACGCGAATGTTCAATCGTTTGAACACCTCGTCGATGATTTGTACCAACTCCACTTCGTTAAGCAGAGAGTCGGAACCTACTACGTCGGCATCGCATTGAAAAAACTCTCTGTAGCGTCCTCGCTGTGGTCTGTCGGCTCGCCAAACGGGCTGAATTTGATAGCGCTTGAACGGGAATGTGATTTCGTTGCGGTGCATCACCACATATCTGGCAAAGGGCACAGTGAGGTCGTATCTCAGACCGCGCTCTGAAATTTTTGTTGCTGTCTTGGCAGGATTATTTTCTTCCAAATCTTGTTTGCTTATTTTTGAAAGATAATCTCCTGAGTTTAATATTTTAAATAAAAGCTTATCACCCTCTTCGCCATACTTTCCCATCAATGTTGATAAGTTTTCCATTGCTGGTGTTTCTATTTGTCTGTATCCGTAGAGCTTGTAAACTTCTTTTATTGTATCGAAAATATAATTGCGTTTCGCCATCTCTTCGGGCGAAAAGTCTCTAGTACCTTTGGGTATTGAAGGTTTTTGCATCTTTATAAACTATTATTTGATTTTGATGCAAAGATAATGAATTTCTGTTAGCTATCAGTTAATGAGTGATGGGCAAGCAATAACTTATAGCAAATTGCTGGCCAATTCTGATAGTTCACTTCGTTCGCCTTTGACAAGATTGACGTGTGCAAATACATTTTGTCCTTTCATTCTGTCGATCATATATGCCAAACCGTTGGATTGTGCATCCAGATATGGTTGGTCTATTTGCTGCAAGTCGCCCGTGAATACCATTTTGGTGTTTTCGCCCGCTCGAGTTATGATTGTCTTGATTTCGTGAGGGGTTAGGTTTTGCGCCTCATCCACAATGCAAAATGTTTCGCTAAAAGTTCTTCCTCTGATAAAAGCTAGTGCTTCTATTGCCAGCTTGCCTGAGTCTTCCATCTCTGTTATATTTCGAAAATCAGAACTATTGCGGCCAACTTGTGATTTTATTACATTTAGATTGTCAAAAAGTGGTTGCATGTATGGGCTTACTTTTTGTTTTTCGTCACCAGGCAAAAATCCCAAGTCTTTATTTGAAAGTGACACAATGGGTCGCGCAAGTAATATTTGATTATAGTTTTTGCTTTGCTTTAGTGCTGATGCTAGTGCAAGAAGGGTTTTGCCGGTTCCTGCCTTTCCCGTAACGGCTACTAGTTTTATTTCGGGATCGTTGAGAAC
>CAZSKF010000079.1:0-619 GCA_964607405.1 uncultured Proteiniphilum sp.
CTTAGAGATAATAAAAAGAGAAGAAGTGCGCTTGCTTTAGCAGTGGCTGTAGGAGTAGTTGTGGTTATAACTGCGTCCGCTTTTTTTTTTCAAACAAAGACCTATAGCTGAAAATTTACACTCTGTTGATGTAGTTAATCCAGACAACTTGACCAAAGAAGAAGCTAGTGTTGAGTTGTATCTAGATGTAGAGCCTATTGAAATAACAGATTCGGTGAAAGTAGAAAACACATCCAACTTACATGATAAACCAGAACAACAACCTAAGCCTAAAGTTGACAATCCAATAGTCAGGCAAGAAACGGCAACCCTGCAAATGGGAAAAACGCTTAGGCTGCTATCATTGGATAAGTATGGACATCGAGAGTTTTGGATATATATTTATCTTGAGAATAAGGATAAGATAAACGATCCTAATAATGTGCCGGTAGGCACAAGGTTGAAAATACCTGCAAAGGAGAAATATGGTATAAACGCTAATAACCCTAACTCCGTTCGTAAAGCCATTGATAGGGCAGCCAAAGAATTAAATAGGCTTGGATAATAAAATAAGAAAACCGCTGATGAGTTTAAATCTCGTCAGCGGTTTTTTCTATAATATGTATGTGATACTATGGAT
>CAZSKF010000079.1:629-10924 GCA_964607405.1 uncultured Proteiniphilum sp.
TCTATATCTTCAATATTCGCACTTCTTAAAAGTGCTGATTTAAATTCTGGTTCTTTATATAATTTAAACAATCCTTTTTCATACTTCTTTTTTTCTTCATTAAATGATTCAAAAAGTATTGGTTTTTTGAATTGAATATGTGAAAGCTTGAAGGGTATTAATCCACTTTCACTTCAAATGCTTTTAAATAACTTTCTTGTTCATCCTCAGATGTATTTATTAATCTAATATAGCGAATACCTTCATCCGTTTTGCCTGCAGTCCAGTCGCCACGGTTGTTTACTTTTCCTTGATATGTTGTCCATGATTTCCCATCAACTGAAGTTTCTATTTTTGCCCATTGTGGCAACTCTTCTGTTCCAATGTTGATTTTTGCACTGATTACGTTTTGCTCGGGTGTCATTTCTATTCCGAAGTAGCCACCTGATGGTATTTTCACAACCTCTAGCATAGGTGATATCGAAATGTTCTTTCTGAAGAAACGAACTGGCTGATCTTTCACCTGATTTATATTTGAATATATCGAGTGAGGGTTGTAATCTGACAATGATAATAGCTTTTCGTTATATTTCATTTCATATTGATTGGCCATTGCTGTTAGTGTGCTATCAATAAGCGGCTCAATAATCAATGTAGCAGTCTTAACACCCGGTTGGTAAGGGTTTTGATTGTAAGTATTGCTGTTGTCAAACATCTCTTGCTTAAGATTCTTGATGTGATTGTAGAGACTGTTAAACTTACTCTGATTATCTTCTTTTAGTGCATCTTGTAGATATGTAGTAGCCATACCAACCTCAGAGATGAGTCTATATTGTTTTAACCAGGGGTTAATCTCTTCTATCATAGTTTTATTATCTTCGCTGTTCATCAATGCTTTGGATGCAAATAGCATTTCTGCAAACTCTTTTCTTACAGACATAAGAGTCTCATCGCTTAAGTTTTGATTTTTTATTCCATCAAGATATGATTTGGCAGTTTCTTTAAACTCCCATGACTCGTCTCTTCTGTATCCATGTCCGTTAGGCCCCAAGTCAGAGTTGTGAATAGCAAATATTCTAAGTGCGTCATAGTTATTAGGCATAATTACTTTAAGCGCTCTTTCCCACGCATTCATAGGATCGTATTTTGCAATATTCCAAGAATAATCAGCCACACCATAGATTGCTATTTTTGAAGATTCAGCATGCTCCATAGGGTTTGACATGAATCCTGACATCATTCCATTAGCTTCGTTATCTAGTCCGTATGATGGCCCCAACAGCATATGGTCGCGCACATAATCTGACACAGGGAAGTTCCACCACACATAAGCATTTCTTTTAATATGACCGTTTATCCATTCCAATCCTTGCACGTCTATATCAGAGATTACTCTATCTCCGGTCCACATTATTTGTATTGTTGGGTTTAGCTTTTCACCCAAAGTTGGCAGATACCCTTTCTCAATATTTGACCAGCTTTTGTTATACTCTGTTGGACATAATATTAATGGCAAAACATCTTTCTTAACTTTCACGAAGTTATCATCAACGTAGTTCAAAAGCTCAGCTTGCTTCTCTGCATTTACTTGCTCACCCGAAATATCATCAAAGAATACTGCAAATGCTCTTACGCCAAGATCATACATTAATCCAAGCTTATACATCATTGCATCACGATCTTCAGTGGTCCATTTAATATCCATTCCCGGATGAATAGCCCATACGAAATCTACATGATTCTCTTTCGAAGCCTCTACATACTTCTTTATCTCTTCAGCCTCAGCAGCAGGATATGCATCACGCCAATAGGGAGAACGATGATATGGATCGTCTTTAGGACCATAGATGTAGGTATTTAATTTGTATTCACCATAAAATCTTATCTGACTCATTCTGTTTTCAAAGCTCCATGGCTCACCATAAAAACCCTCAACCACGCCACGTGCACTTATATTAGGATAGTCAGTAATTTGAATCAATGGTAGTTTGTCAGAGTCAAGAAGTTGTTTTAGTGTTTGAACGCCATAGTATGCACCTCTGTCATCATTTCCGGCAATAATTATTTTGTCATTTTCTACAGACAACCAATAACCCTCAGAATGATTAGGTATTTGTTTTGCATACTTTCTAATTTCTTTGTCTCCCTTTTTGCCAATTAAAACGGTAAAGTCTTTTTTGTTATTGCTTACGTCAAACAACGACTCCAGAAGCGTCACCGCGTATTTGTCAGCATTGCTGCTAGCTACAACTCTCACTTTTTGTGGCTTATTAATCGAGCCTTCACCCACCGTCACACTCTGTGGAGTGGGATTGATTGTAGGAGGATTGCTTGCAAAGCTGAAAGCTGAAAATAGCACCAGCGCAAGTGTCATTAATCTTGATTTCATAATTATATAATTGTAATTTGTAATATTTCTAGTGTTGAAAGTAGCTTTAAATTAATAAAACTATTAATTGAGTTGCAAAAATACAAGTAGTTTTATCAAATAGCAAAACATGAATGATATAATTAAAAAAAGAGAGCGAACGGGCTAGCCATTCACTCTCTCTTCCTACAATAAAAAAAATTATGAAGAAAAACAGTTGAGTTATTTGTTTAGTTGTTTTAGTAATAATCCCGGAATATCGCTTGGCTCTTTTGCTACCGGCACACCTGCAGCTTCAAAAGCAGCAATCTTTTCGGCAGCAGTGCCCGATCCGCTCGATATAATAGCCCCTGCGTGTCCCATTTGTTTTCCCGGAGGTGCTTCTTGTCCTGCAATAAATACTGCTACGGGTTTTGTAACATGCTTTTTGATATATTCGGCTGCTCTCTCTTCGGCATCACCGCCAATTTCTCCAATAAGAGCAATGCTGTCAGTATCAGGATCGTTTTCAAACATCTCAAGAAGGTCTTCGTAATAAAGTCCAACTATCGGATCGCCTCCAACACCCACTGCGGTTGATTGCCCCATGCCATTAACAGTCAGATTGTAAACCACCTCATAGGTAAGTGTTCCACTTCGGCTTATAACACCTGTTTTGCCCTCTTTAAAAATCATAGTAGGCATAATTCCCACCATGCTTTGATTTGGAGAAATTAATCCCGGACAGTTTGGCCCAATCAGATTGGCACCTTTAAGTTTGATATACTTATATGCCGCCACAACATCAAGTGTGGGCACTCCTTCAGTAATACAAATTATCAGTTTAATTCCTGCATCTGCAGCCTCCATCATTGCATCTTTGGCAAATGGAGCCGGCACAAATATTACTGATGTATTGGCCTGGGTTGCTTCTACAGCATCACTCACAGTGTTAAACACAGGTATGCCCGAAACCTCTTCGCCAGCTTTTCCTGGAGATGTTCCGCCCACCACATTGGTGCCATACTCTTTCATTTTGTTGGCATGAAACCCGCCATCTCGTCCGGTTATTCCCTGAACTATAAGTCGCGTATCTTTATTTATTAGAATGCTCATGTTTTTAAATTAGAAGTTAGTGATTAGATTTTATTAGCTAGTTCCACTGCCTTTTTGCCGGCGTCACCCATTGTGTCTGCCACATGAAAGTGAGTACCCTTGAGTAATTCGCGTCCCTCTTTTTCGTTGGTTCCCGTCAGGCGGATAACTATTGGAATATCAGTCTTGATTTGTTCAAAAGCCTCCAGAAGTCCCCTTGCCACATCATCGCAGCGAGTGATACCCCCAAAGATATTTATTAAAACCACTTTCACATCCTTATCGCTAAGTAGTAGCTTCATTGCTTCTATCACTTTTGTGGGGTTGGAGCTACCTCCAATATCTAAAAAGTTTGCCGGGTTGCCACCATATAGCTTTATCATGTCCATGGTAGCCATTGCCAAACCTGCACCATTCACCATGCACCCAATTTCTCCTCCCAAGTGAACATAGCTGAATCCTTTTGACTTTGCTTTCTGCTCTTTTTTCTCTTCTTCGGTTGGCTCAAAAAGAGCTGCAACTTTGGGGTGGCGATATAGAGCATTATCATCAAATGTCATCTTGGCATCAATGGCTTTCACTTCACCTTCGGGCGTTAAAACCAGAGGGTTAATTTCTGCCAATGAAGCATCATTTTCAACAAACAGCTTGTAAAGCTTTTGCAAAATCTTTGCAGCTGCTCTCACATGCACAATGTCGTCAAATAATTTAAATGCTGCCTCGCGTGCCAAATAATCGGGAACTCCTATTAATGGATCGATAACAATTTTGTGAATTTTTTCCGGAGTGCTGTGTGCCACCTCTTCAATGTCCACGCCACCTTCGCGGCTTAGCATTAGTATTGTGGATTTAGAAGTTCTGTCTATCACATAGCTTACATAATATTCGGCTGCTATATCCACAGCCTTGCCTACTATTATTCTGTCAACGATATATCCTTTTATATCCATTCCCAGAATATTAGCTGCATGTTTGCGTACTTCAATTTCGTCTGTGGCTAGCTTCACGCCTCCTGCTTTGCCTCTACCTCCTGTGTGCACCTGTGCTTTAACTACTACCAGTGGTGCATCCAAATCCTGGTATGCCTTTACTGCATCGTTCACGTCTCTGCAAAGGAAAAACTTCTCAACCGGGATACCGTATGAAGCAAAAAGATCCCTTGCTTGATATTCATGAATTTTCATGGGCTGTCCTATTTTAAATGTTAGTATAAATTATTGATTTCGTAAATGTATAAATATTTTATTTATAATTGAATGTTCGACAAGAATTTTTCAAAATATTGATATATGGCCTGATTTACACTTATTTGCTCGTCACTTTTGTATTACCCTTGTCTGTTGATTAACGCACGTTGACGATATTATGTTTATCAATAGTATTAAATTATTTCTTAAAAACTTATTGCGTATGATGATGAATGGATCGATACCCGAAATAAATACACGTTTTGCTGCCCCACGCTGATGTATAATGCTAATAATTTGCACTTATATTAAATGTGGCAAAGCTATAGATGCAGATATCAATTTCAAAAAGATGATACGTATTAAGGTGTTTATCATAAGCTTTGCGATAAAGTTATAAAAAGAGTCTATGGTTTAACCGATTTTTTGTATTTTCGCCACAATTTATAACCTTCCGTTGGCCCGAATATCTTAATTCAATGCCTTGTTAGCGGAATCATATTTATATTATAAACATGGATTTAAACGAAGAAAAAGTTAAGAACTTACCCGAAAATGCGTATCGGGAGCTTAAACCAGGCGAAGAGTATAAGCCTGTTTTTCCGCCTGAGGAGTCTCTTCAGGAAACCACAAAATGGTCGGTTGGGATGGGATTGCTTATGGCTGTTATCTTTTCGGCCGCCGCTGCCTATTCAGGACTAAAGATTGGTCAAGTATTTGAAGCTGCAATTCCTATTTCTATTATCGCCGTAGGAGCGTCAGCAGCTTTTAAGAAGAAAAATGCACTGGCTCAAAATGTTATTATTCAATCTATCGGATCTTCATCCGGTGTGATTGTTGCAGGAGCCGTATTTACAATTCCCGGGCTATACATCCTTCAGGCTAAATATCCGGAAATGCAAATTGATTTTTGGCAGATATTTTTCTCATCACTTTTTGGTGGGTTTTTAGGTATTCTGTTTCTCATACCATTCCGCAAATATTTTGTGAAAGATATGCATGGCAAGCTTCCATTTCCTGAGGCTACAGCCACTACCGAGATATTAATGACAGGAGAAAAAGGAGGCAATCAGGCCAAACTACTTGTAACAAGTGGATTGATAGGAGGATTGTTCGACTTCTGTTTTTCAGCTTTTAGATTATGGAGCGAAGAGGTGACAACTCGCATTATACCTGCCGGAGCCATGTTGGCCGAAAAATTTAAAATGGTATTTAAGTTTAACGTCAGCGCACTCATCTTCAGCTTTGGATATCTTGTGGGATTAAGATTTGCAGTAATCATTACTGTTGGTTCTTTATTATCATGGCTGGTGTTTATACCATTAGTAAATGAAATAGGTGTCTTGGCAGAAACTGCAGGTGCAGGTGTCAATCCATTTGCATTGATGTCGGCCGAAGAGATATTTGCAACTTATGTGCGTCCTATTGGTATTGGAGCAATAGCCATGGCAGGTATCATTGGTATTATAAAATCGTCGGGCGTTATTGGTGATGCATTCAAACTTGCGGTAAAGAAAAAGGATAAATCGCATGATGGTCCTGTTGTGGAGAAACGTACACAACGAGATCTTAAAATGTCGTTCGTGATGCTATTCCTTTTCCTAACTCTTATAGCCGTATTCATATTCTTGCTAATAGGCGTGAAGGTTACTTTGGTACAAGCCATTGTAGCATTGTTGACAATTACTGTTATATCATTCTTGTTCACCACCGTAGCGGCAAATGCCATTGCTATTGTTGGTTCTAACCCTGTTTCGGGTATGACATTGATGACATTAATTCTTTCATCGGTAATTCTTGTTTCCGTTGGATTGAGCGGATGGCAAGGTATGGTTAGTGGATTGATCATTGGTGGTATCGTGTGTACTGCACTATCTATGGCAGGTGGCTTTGTTACCGACCTTAAGATTGGTTATTGGATTGGAACAACTCCTGCCAAACAACAGTCTTATAAGTTCTTAGGAACTTTAGTTTCTGCGGCAACTGTGGGAGCTGTTATTTTTATTCTTAATGAGGCTTATGGTTTTGTGGCTACAGAAACTCATCCCAATCCTATGACTGCGCCACAAGCCAATGCTATGGCAGCAATTATTGAGCCCCTTATGTCGGGTAGTGGTGCCCCTTGGATGCTACTGGCTATAGGAGCAGTTATGGCAGTGCTTATCAATTGGTTGGGCATTTCGCCATTGGCATTTGCCTTGGGTATGTTCATTCCGCTTCCGCTTAATACTCCGCTTATAGTTGGAGGTTTGCTAAATCATTGGGTAAATAAGAGCACTAAAGATAAGGAGTTGAATGGTGCACGTCATCAGCGAGCTATACTTATCTCCTCCGGATTTATTGCCGGTGCGGCACTCTTTGGTGTAATAGGTGCATTGATTATTTTCTTGACAGGAAAAGGAGATGTACTAAACCTTGGAGTATGGGCCGACCCAACAGGCACAGGAGCACAAGTAACTGCAATTGTTGCATTTGTAGCGCTTATTTCTTATTTTGTGTGGGAAACTAAGCGTGCTAAAAAAGAAGATTAATAAACACTTTCTTATAATAATAGAAGCGAGGTGCCGGATAGTCGGTATCTCGCTTTTTTATTTAAACTATTATCTATTTCAACAAAATAGCACCATGTTTGTTGTAATATAAGCTTGGCAGTTTCAGATTGCCAAAGCTATGATATAATCTTTATCAGAAATAACTGTTTAATTAACAAATATAAAACGAGAATTACAATGCCTAGAGATCCCTTCAAAGTGAAAAAGTCGCTACAGATAGGTAGCAAAAACTTCAATTACTATAGTCTTGCAGAGCTCGAGAAACAAGGATATCAAATAGATAAACTTCCTTTTTCGATTCGTATATTGTTGGAGAATGCATTGCGCAATTTTGATGACTTTGCAATTACAAAAGAACATATCGAAACATTGCTAAACTGGAAACCTGAAGCCAGCGATGCAGATATTCCATTTAAGCCAGCCCGTGTGTTAATGCAAGATTTTACAGGCGTGCCGGCGGTAGTGGATATCGCTGCGCTTAGAGCCGAAGTGGCGCGCAAGGGCAAAGACCCTGAGAAAATTAACCCCCTTATCCCCGTTGATTTGGTGATAGACCACTCGGTTCAGGTTGATTATTTTGGCACAAACTATTCGTACGATAAAAATATGGAGGAAGAGTATGAGCGCAATTTAGAGCGATATACCTTCCTAAAGTGGGCACAAAAAGCATTTAACAACTTTAGTGTTGTTCCTCCCGGCATGGGAATTTGTCACCAGGTCAATCTTGAGTATCTGGCACAAGGTGTGATAGCCAAAGATGATGAGGTATTTCCCGACACATTGGTGGGAACAGACAGCCACACACCCATGGTTAATGGTATTGGCGTGGTGGGCTGGGGCGTTGGTGGTATTGAGGCCGAGGCGGCAATACTAGGACAACCCATTTATTTTATCATGCCGCAGGTGGTGGGACTGAAGCTTACGGGCAAACTACCACTTGGATCTACAGCTACCGACTTGGTGCTTAATATTGCTTATACATTGCGCAAGCATGGAGTTGTAGGAAAATTTGTTGAGGTATTTGGCGATGGGCTAGATCATTTGTCGGTTCCCGACAGAGCTACAATTGGAAACATGTCGCCCGAGTTTGGTTCTACAATCACCTATTTCCCGATAGATGACAAAACGCTCGATTATATGCGCAAAACCAATAGATCGGAAGATGTGGTGCAACGAGTAGAGGCATATTGTAAGGCTAATAAGCTATGGCGCGAAAATATGGACGAGATTAAGTATTCGTCAGTAGTTGAGCTTGATGTTTCAAAGATAGAGCCCACCGTGGCAGGACCAAAACGCCCACAAGATAAAATCTTATTGCGCGACCTAAAACCAAAGTTTATAGAACTATTGGATAATTCATTCGGCCGTAAGTATGTGGAGCCGGAAGACAGAGAATACGAAAAGCAACTTACAAGATGGAAGTCAGAGGGTGGCAATAATCAACCCATAGAGCCTACATCAAAAGAGCGCGAAATCACTATAGAAAAGGATGCCAATAACCTGAAAACAGTGTGGATTAACAGAGGACACGATAAGTTTGAACTCTCCGATGGATCTATAGTTATAGCTGCCATTACATCATGCACCAATACTTCCAATCCTTTTGTGATGGTGGGTGCGGGATTGGTAGCACGCAAAGCACGCGAGCGAGGCATAGATGTGAAACCGTGGGTTAAGACATCACTGGCACCGGGATCAAAAGTGGTAACAGATTATTTGGAGAAGGCCGACTTGATGAAAGATCTGGAGGCTCTTAGTTTCCACTTGGTAGGATATGGCTGTACGTCGTGTATCGGCAACTCGGGTCCGCTGCCTCCTCAAATTGGTAAAGCAATTGATGATGATGATTTAATTACAGCGGCTGTATTGTCGGGAAACAGAAACTTTGAAGCACGTGTGCATCCAAAGGTGAAGATGAACTTCCTGATGTCTCCAATGCTAGTTGTGGCATATGCCATTGCAGGGCGAGTGGATATTGACTTGCTGAATGAACCAATAAGCTACGACAGAAACGAGGAGCCGGTTTATCTAAAAGATATATGGCCCACAGATGATGAGATAAACGAAATCTTGGCGCGCGTATTATCGCCTGCTGATTTTGATAAGAGCTATGGCGAAATATTTGAAGGCAATGACATCTGGAGAAATCTAGAAGTGCCAACAGATCAAATTTACAAATGGGATGACAACTCTACATATATAAAAGAGATTCCTTTCTTCCACAACATTTCTGAACAACCGGAGCCGCTTGAGGATATAACCGGTGCTCGTGTATTGCTTCACTTGGGCGATAGTATCACCACCGACCATATATCACCCGCCGGTGCCTTTAGTAAGGATTCGGCTGCGGGCAAGTATTTGATGGATAGGGGAGTGAAGCCCGAGAGTTTCAACTCTTATGGTTCGCGTCGTGGAAATGATGAGGTGATGGTACGCGGCACATTTGCCAACGTGAGAATTAAAAACAGACTTGCAGACCGAGAGGGTGGATATTCTCGTTATTTGCCTACCGGCGAAGAAATGACCGTTTATGACGTGGCGCAAAAATACAAAACCGACAATACTCCATTGGTGGTATTGGCAGGAAAAGAGTATGGAAGTGGTTCTTCTAGAGACTGGGCTGCAAAAGGAACCTTCCTTCTTGGCATTAAGGCCGTAATTGCTGAAAGTTATGAGCGTATCCATCGTAGCAATTTGATGGACTTGGGAGTATTGCCTCTTCAATATAAAGATGGAGATACTGCTGATAGTCTTGGGCTGACAGGCAAAGAGGTATTTGATATTGTAGGAATTGCCCACAACCTAACTCCTCTGAAAGAGGTGGAAGTGGTGGCAACAAACGAACAGGGCGAAAAGAAATCATTCAAAGCCATTGTTCGTCTCGATTCGGCTATTGAAATTGAATATTACAAAAATCAAGGAATCCTTCAGTATGTTCTTCGTCAGTTTCTAAAAGAGAGCTAGACAAGTGTTCTAAATATATTACTAATTACTTAGGCTGTCGCAAATCATATTTTGCGGCAGCCTTTCTTTTTGTCTATGTTTTTGTTGCCAAAAAGTGAAGCAAAAATGCTTTTTTGCAAAATATTTATAGAGTCTTGTAAAGTTACAATGGCATTTGAAATAAATTTTACT
>CAZSKF010000080.1:0-10916 GCA_964607405.1 uncultured Proteiniphilum sp.
ACTACGCTTTTCCTTTTCATTTTATTACATTTATTAATATTTCTCATCTGCAAAATTAGTCATTCAAATATTCTATGCAACTTTTGAGAATAGTTTTTTGCAAGCACTGCGCAACTTGCATAATCATTGCATAGATAGTTGTGCATTTTAACAATATCAGGCAACAAAACAAACACATAAATATCATTATCAATGGTTTAGTGTGTGCAATACACCAAGCAAAAGCAATTACCATTTGCGCAACAAACAAAATATTAAAGGGCAATAAATACACTTAACGGACAAGTTATATATATAATGATGTGCTTTTTCAGAGACAAAACAGCAATACAAACAAATGTGAAAAACATTAATTTATCAAACCCGCACTTAGCGAAGCTTACGGCAAAACATACAGGCTTTGCAACAACTATATAATAATGACGTTGGAGTGAGAAATTTGACAATTAGACCTGACAAAAAGTGTAAAGAATATTAATATCGGCAATTTTGTCATGTCAAAATGCATACTTATATATTGTGGCACTCTTTTTGCATTAATAGTTATGAGTACTTTTTTTAGATTGAAATAAAAAACTATATTTGTAAATTAAATTAGCAGGAAAGGAATATAAATATATGAATAATAACTTTACTCAGAGAGTTCGCGACATTATGGCATACAGCCGTGAAGAAGCAGAAAGACTCCAAAATAACTACATTGGCCCCGAGCACCTAATGTTGGCAATACTTAGGGAAGATGAAGGGCTGGCGCTACAAGTGCTACAAGACTTTGATGTTGACGTCAAAGAACTAAAGAGCACTATAGATGATAGATTCCGTCAGATTCAGGAACCATTTGATGGCACCACTGAGCTTGTGATAAATAAAAATACAGAACGAGCACTTAAGATGAGTATTCTTGAGGCAAGACTTACAAAGAGCACAGAGACAGACTCTGAGCACATTCTTCTTGCACTGTTGAAAGAAAAGCAAACAGCAATAAGTGAGATATTGGCAGATTTCAAACTTGATTACTCTAGCGCGTTCTTATATATAAAGAGCATTTTTGATACAAGACTAGAAGGTGATCTTTCGGAAGGACCTGTTTTGGGACCTAACTTCACTGACGATGACGATGAGGGCGAACCATTTGACAGCTCTTCATTTAATCCGGGAAGAAGATCAGAAAGCCCGGCTTCAGGTAAGAATCCCGCTTCGGATACTCCTGTGCTGGATAATTTCGGAACAGATATCACACGCGCCGCAATGGAGGGAAGACTTGACCCGATAGTGGGACGTGAAAAAGAAATAGAGCGTATTGCACAAATTCTAAGCAGAAGAAAGAAAAACAACCCTGTATTGATTGGTGATCCCGGTGTGGGTAAATCTGCAATTGTGGATGGGTTGGCACTACGCATTATTCAAAAGAAGGTATCGCGAGCAATGTTTGACAAGCGCGTTATTGCACTTGACATGGCTTCTATTGTGGCAGGAACAAAGTATCGCGGTCAGTTTGAAGAGCGTATAAAAGCAATATTGAATGAGCTTTCTAAGAACCCAAACATTATCTTATTTATTGATGAGATACACACCATTGTGGGTGCGGGTGGAGCTGCCGGCTCACTAGATGCTGCCAATATGCTGAAACCGGCATTGGCACGTGGCGAAATTCAATGTATTGGTGCTACTACTCTTGATGAATACAGAAAAAACATTGAGAAGGACGGTGCACTTGAAAGAAGATTCCAAAAGGTGATAGTTGATCCAACATCAGCTGAGGAGACTCTTACAATTTTGCAAAACATAAAAGAGAGATACGAAGAGCATCATAATGTTCACTACACGGACGATGCACTGGTGGCTTGCGTTAAGCTTACAGAGAGATACGTATCAGATCGTACTTTCCCCGACAAGGCTATTGATGCTTTGGACGAGGCTGGTGCTCGCGCCAGAATCTCTAACATTTCTATTCCTAAAGTGATTGAGGAAATGGAAGAGCAGCTGAAGGTAGTGGAGCAAATGAAGAATGATGCTGTGAAAGCTCAAAAATATGAACTTGCGGCAAGCTATCGCGACAAGCAACGTCAGCTTTTATTGTCACTAGAGGCAGAGGAGCAAAAATGGCAACAGGAAATAAAGGAAAAACCAGAGATTGTTGACGAAGAAAAGATTGCTGAAGTAGTTGCCATGATTTCGGGTGTTCCGGTGCAAAGAATTGCACAGGCCGAAGGTCAGCGACTATTGGAAATGAAGGGTGAAATAAAAGGTCAGGTGATTGGTCAGGACGAAGCGGTTGAGAAAATTGCAAAAGCAATTCAGCGTAACCGAGTGGGACTGAAAGATCCTAACAAACCGATTGGCACATTCATGTTCCTGGGGCCTACAGGTGTGGGTAAAACTCACCTTGCAAAGAAACTGGCTGAATTCTTATTCGACTCGCAGGAGAACCTGATACGAGTGGATATGAGTGAGTATATGGAGAAATTTAATGTTTCGAGACTAGTAGGAGCACCTCCGGGATATGTGGGATATGAAGAAGGTGGTCAGTTGACTGAAAAGGTTCGTCGTCGCCCCTACTCTGTTGTGTTGCTGGATGAGATTGAAAAAGCTCACCCCGACGTATTTAATCTGTTGCTACAGATTCTTGACGAAGGTCACGTTACCGACAGCTTGGGCAGAAGAATCGACTTCAAGAACACTATATTAATAATGACTTCAAATATTGGTACACGTCAGCTTAAAGACTTTGGTCGCGGCATTGGTTTTAGCAGCCCTACCGATCTTACCGACGTTGAGCATTCAAGAAGTGTTATTCAGAAAGCACTTAACAGAGCTTTTGCACCTGAATTTTTGAACAGGGTTGATGACATTGTGATGTTTGACCAATTGAGCAAGGACTCTATCTACAAAATCATTGATCTTGAGCTTAAAGGCTTATACAAACGAATCAATGACTTGGGATACAACGTGAAGATAACCGAAAAGGCAAAAGAATTTATTGCCGATAAAGGTTACGATGTTCAGTTTGGTGCAAGGCCATTAAAAAGAGCACTTCAAAAATACGTTGAAGACGAAATGGCAGAGCTTATCCTTCGTACAGGAATAAAAGAAGGTCAGTCTGTAATTGTTGATTTTGACAATGAGAAGAAACAGATTGTGATGAACGTTAAAAATGGAGAAGAAGAATAAGCCGATAGGTTAAACTCAACACATAATACTTTAATATAGAGATTGTCTTGCACATAAGACAATCTCTTTTTTTATTATCTACTCCGAAAGGTTATCTTTGTATGTGTATAAACACATTAAACAAATAAATTTAAAATAAAATGTACACATTAGCAATTGTGGGGTGTGGATACCTCGCTGAGATTATTACAAATGGAATATTAAACGGTCTGTTGCCCGAATATAAACTGGTGGGAGCTATGTCGCGCACAGCAGCCAAAGCAAACAAAATTGCCGATAAAATAAATAATTCAGATCAGGGTTATCAATGCACTGCCTACACATCTATAGATGAGTTATTGGCAACAAAGCCAGATTACATTATTGAAATAGCATCACCATCGGGATTTAAAGAATTTGCAGTGAAGGCACTCAAGAATGGTTCTTCAATAGTAACCCTATCAATAGGTGCATTTGCTGATAAAGAATTTTATAGCGAGGCGGCACTGGCAGCAAAAGAGAACAACTCGCGCATACACATTGCATCGGGTGCAATTGGCGGGTTTGATGTATTACGTACTGCAACGCTGATGGGCAATGCCTCTGTAACTTTCGACACAGAAAAGAGCCCAAGACCATTGCGCTTCACAAAGCTTTATTCACCAGAATTGCAAGACACAAAGAAGCAAGTATTTAGCGGCACAGCCACAGAGGCTATTGCTATACTGCCCACACAAGTAAACGTATCAGTAGCAGCATCAATTGCGTCAGTTGGCCCGGATAATGTGAACGTTACAATCACCTCTACCCCCGATTATATTGGAGACAGACACGTGATTCAGATTAAAAACGAACAAGTGGACGCAGTGGTAAACGTATATAGCAGCACTCCCGAAATTGCAGGCTGGAGCGTGATAGAAACTCTTCAAAATATTGCTTCACCAATAGTATTCTAATACTAGGGCACGTGACATAAGATTATAATAATAAAAAAACAGAGTATTGATTCACTTCTTCAATACTCTGTTTATGTATATATACTATTTATGTAGGAAAATTTACTTACCCAGATAGTTTTCTAGATTAGCAATTACCTTTTCGCTTAGGCGGTCAAAAGCTTGTCGCGTTCTGCCTGTTGACACATCCATCAATCTAACATTGGGATGCGATGCAAATCTTTTATCACCCAAAGCACCGAGGGTGTCGCAATAGCAGCGGTTATCCCCTTCAAGCCATTTTTCAAACGGAGCTTCGTCCCACGCAGGTGAAAGTCCCGTATTGAATAATAATTTGTGATTGCCAAGGCTTTCAAACTCCTCTTCATGAAGTAATACGGTGTTCTTATTCAGGCAACAGAACACAGCCTCACTCTTTTCCAGAACCTCTTTTAGCGGCACAAACTTATATCCTTTCTCTTTAGCCCACTCCTTTTCGCTACGAGCAAAGTAATAAATCTCAGCACCAAAAAAGTGAAGTGCATCGGCAATCATTCCACCAGATTTGCCAAGGCCAACTATTCCGCATGTCATTCCTGTAATCTCTTCAGCAATTCCATTCCACGGGTTTTCGGGATTGCCCTGCTTGTCCGTTCCAAAACCATGCAGACAACGCACCAATTCGCTAATTGCATATTCCACTACACCTTCATCACCATAATCGCGAATACCAGTCACGGTAATACCCTTTGAGATGGCATAAAGAATATCCACATTAGCACTCTCGGGCGAGTACAATGAATTGCACATTCCTATATATTTAATATTGCTACATTGTTGCATAACCTCTTTGCCAAGATTGGAAGTATAACTCAGCAAAACAGCATCTGCATCTCCAATACGCTTTGCCATTTCCTCATCGCTCTGAGGAATATTATCATACATCACTACTTCTTTTGCAAAGTCCTTAAGCTTTGCTTCTGCCGAAGGTATAAGACTTACGGGCTCGATAGCCACTAATTTTTCAAACATATTTTTTTATTTACAAAGATAATTGATTTTATTATTACTGTCCAATTTGCTTTTGATACCTGGGATATGTTATCAATAAGAACACTATAAGTGCCACAACCTGAATTGCTGCCGAAATATAAAATGTATTGGCATAGCCAACCATGTCAAATAAAAGCCCAAACAGCAGCATCCCCACCCCTACTCCCGAATCAAAGAAAGTGAGATAGGTGGAATTGACAGATCCTCTGTCTTGTGCTTGCACTTTAGCATTTGCCATTGCCTGAAATGTTGGGGAGATGATACCAAAACCAACTCCCAAAATTAGTGCTGACACATGAAACCCTATAGGTTCTGAATAAGCACCTATTGCTATCAATCCTATTATCACCATTACAATTCCTGTTATCATTACATTTTTGGGTCCAATTTTATCGAACATCCTTCCGCTTATCACCCTGGAGACCAAGATACCCAATGATAGTATTATAAAGAACAGGCCACTATTCTCAACCCCCACGCTGCGACCATACAAAGCAGCAAATGTGATAATGCCGCCATATGGTATCTGCGTAAGCAATACATTTTGAGACACGGGAAGTGTGGACTTGCTTATCAGTCTCTTGAGGCTGAAGCCTTTTCTGATTGTTTTTGTTTTTGGCATTCTAATAAACAAAACCAATATAAAACCTAGCAAACAAAAGACGGTGGCGGTATAGAAAAGAGCATTATATCCCAACTTCATCGACAACATTATTGCTATGGCAGGGCCAATAGCCATTGCAACAGTCATTGATAACCCAAAGATACCAATCCCCTCGCCACGCCGCCTCTCGGATATCAAGTCAACGGCTATTGTGTTGCTAGATGTGCTGACTGCGCCCCATGACAAACCATGATAGAAACGCAGGAGAAGCAAAAACAAAAAAGATAAAGCAATAGGATATCCCAAAAAGGCGATTATAAACAGTACAAACGAAAAGATATATACCTTATATCTATTTAATGAATCAAGCAATAACCCTGTGAACGGTCGTGAAATAATAGCAGCTACTGAAAAGGCAAACATAACCAAGCCCACCTCATTGCTCTTTGATTGAAAGACATCAACCATAAAAAGCGACATTATGGGAGTAATGAAGTAAAAAGCTACTGCCATTAGAAAATTAGAAATAGTGAGCTTCAAGAAACTGGGGGTCAACAATTTGTCCTTAGTCATTTTTAACGGCTTTAAAAGAGTTAATTCAAACAATAAAACGCTCAAGGTGTTCTATAGACTGTAAAAATAGATAATTAGAATGACAACACCAAAAATGAAAATAGAGGTCTGGACCGACATAATGTGTCCTTATTGTTACTTAGGCAAAATACACTACGACCGTGCTATCAAACAATTTGAACACGCAGACGAAGTGGAACTTATTATAAAATCATTTCAACTAAGCACCGATTTGCCGGGTAATGGCAATGGGTATCCTGTAGTTGATTATCTGGTAAACAAAGCCGGATATCCTCAGAACAGCATCAATCAAATGTTTGACAACATCGAGCAACTTGCCAAAAATGCAGGAGTGAAATGCAACCTGCGCGACTCTGTTGCGGCAAATACACTGGATGCACATCGACTGATAAAACTTGCAGCTACCAAAGGATTGGAATCGGAAGTAAATATATTAATATCCAAAGCCTATTTTGAAGAGGCAAAAGATTATAGTGACTTGTCCCTTCTGACATCAATTGGCACCCAAGCAGGATTGGATGAAAATGAGATTACAGAAATGTTCAACAGCGACAGATTCAAAGCTGATGTGGCTAAGGATATCCAAGAGGCGCATAAATTAAAGATTGATACAGTTCCAACTTTCTTATTCGACAGAAAGTATGCAATCATAGGATCTGAACCCGTATCAGTATTCCTGGAAACTCTAAATAAAGCATATACAAATTGGAAATCGGCCAACGAATCAAATGCCGATATAAATATTACAAAGGGGAAATCATGCCCAATTGATGGCGTGTGTGAAATATAATAAATTGATATAACTAAGGTTATTCACAATATTCACTGTAACTTTGTATTAAAGAAAAAAATCAATTAATAGAAATGGAGTTTTTAAGGATAGATCCGAACGATACTGAGAGATGGAACAAAGTATGGGAATTATATGAGTCAAGTTTCCCTACTGCCGAAAAAAGACGAGAAGAAGATCACATCAGAGCATTCAGCAATCCTCTGTTTTTTCCTATGTCGGCATGGGAAGGCAATGAACTAATAGGAATAATATTCTATTGGGAATGGGACAACTACCGATACCTTGAGTATTTGGCTGTAAACACCGAATTGAGAGGAAAGAGCTTTGGCTCACAACTCTTGCGCCATCTTAGCGACAAAGGACACACCATTATATTAGAGATTGACCCACTTATCAATGAAATATCAGTGAGGAGACTTCAATTTTATGAGCGTGCTGGATACACACTCACTCCATACAGATATATGCACCTGCCATATAGAACTGAAACAGAGATTCAGGAGCTATTGATTCTTAGTTTTCCAAAGATGATTACAAAAGATCAGCACAATGACTTTCTTGAATTTATGGACGGAACGGTTATCAGATATTGTGAAGGTAGAGAATAGAGCTACTTATTAAGCACCGCTTTGAGAACTCCCAAAGTTTGATTAAGCAATTGCTCCTCCCTCTCCGAACCCGGATTCATTGGATAAACAATTGCTTGAACGTTTTTACCTTCAAGCAATTTTACGTATCCACATACTCCCCACGACATTATTCGGCTATCGGTTCTAAACTTCACGACACCACTTTCTTTGTCTGAATATGAAACAATGAACCCCAAATCTATTCGTTGAAATACCTCATTAAACAAATCATTAGTTCTGGCTTTGAAGGGCAACTCAACCTCAACCTGACCTTTAAATGAAGGCGGATTAGGACCTTCTGACTCCATATAATCAAGCTTTTTATAAAACAGCATTGTTAAGAAAGCAGGCGGAAGAACTCCCGCAATAATAAACACAAGTGCAAGTTGCCAAAACTTAATATCAAACCCCCACAATACGGCAACAATGGCAATAACTGTCAGATAAAAGACAAGAAAAATTGAAGTCCAGGTCAAAAAAAGCTTAGTTGTAAATTTCATTGAGTATAAATTTATTTTGATTAATATCCCCCATTAATGAATCTCAGGAATTACCACCTCTACAGTTATATCAACATCCTCAAACCCCATCTCTTTCAGTAATGATTTGATAGCAAGTTCGGCGTGCTGATTGGCGTCACGCAATATACCCTGTTTAATAGCACCCTTCCTCATTGTATCCTTCTCCTTTGCAAGAGCCTGATTATAATCTGAAATCTTTATAGGGTTAAAAGCATTATCACTCTCATTATATACTGTGATACTATTTTCATCAATCACAATATCAAAAATTCTGGCACGGGGAACCGACACGTGAACCCTGTCTTCTACCACGTCCACCACTATTCTGTCAAAATCAACACCCGCCTTAAGATATCCGTTATACTTCACAAGGAAAAACTTTTCGGTCAACGGAATATTCATATTAAATATCTTCATCGCATCCTTATATCCTATCACACCCGTGTAGTTATACTTCACTGTTGACAACTCTTGAATATGCGATATTTTTGAAAAGACGGTAGAAGAATCATAGCTAGGCTTGTCCTCCTTCTTACTTCTATTTAATATTAGCAACACTGCAAGCACAATAGTAGTAAAAACAAAAAACCAAGAAGCTACATTTGATTTATTCATGAACATATCAGGCAAAAAATTTCTATTTCTTATATACTACAAAAATAATAATTAAGTCAATACCACAATAGATATACCAATACAATTTGAATATTTTGCAAAATATCTCAAACATCTCCTAAACTTTATATATTTTTGTAATTATATATATGATAATTCATAACGACATACAAGGATTTAATACGCTATACAATGAGAGCTACCCAAGTTTTCTTCAATTTGCGTTTGGCTATGTAAGAGACATACACGTAGCCGAAGACTTTGTATCGGAAGCATTCACCACCTATTGGGAGAATAAAAACACACTTGAAAACAACACCATCCCCAAAGCATACATATTAACAGTGTTGAGAAACAAGTGTCTAAATCATTTGCAACATATGCAAGTGAGACAGCGTGTCAAGAACGAAATATCGGAGCACTCGGATTGGCTTCTCAATGTTAGCATTAACACACTAGAGGCTTGCAACCCCGAATATATCTTCTCGGATGAAATTCAAAAAATAGTGAAGGAGACAATAGAACAACTACCCGAAAAAACTAGACAGGCCTACACACTTAGCAGAACCCGACACCTTTCCAATAAAGAAATAGCCAAGCAAATGAATCTGAGCGTAAAATCCGTAGAATATCATATATCCAAAGCACTATCACAATTACGAATAGCACTTAAAGACTTTATTTATATCATCCCCTTTCTATATTTTATTCTGTAAATAAAGATAAATGCGTTCACAACACATACGCACCTAATAATCAGCCGGCAACTAAATAATAACAATGCAAAACCTAACTCTCAGAAACTATTCTTTTGAGATTAATATGTTAAAATTCAATTTCTTTTTAGGGTTTAATCTTAATCAACTGTTATTATTATAGAAGGCATTAATTAAACTAATATGCAAAAGGAAATTTTATATCGCTTTTTTGAAGGAAAAACAACCATTGACGAAGAAAAACAAATACGTCAGTGGATGGAGCAATCTAAGGATAATGAAAGTATTTTTATGCAAGAAAGATTTGCATACGATGCTGCATTATTCTCTGAGCATGCTACCGAAAAAGCCATTATCAAATCAAACAAACACCATAAGATATCTCCATGGATGCTTAGCACTGTTGCCGCAGTAGCACTATTATTAATAGTAAGCGGATTATACATTGCCAATATTAGCAACATAGATAATCAATACAACACCATTCTTGTGCCGGCAGGACAAAGAATAAATCTAACACTTGCCGATCAGACAAACGTGTGGCTCAATGCCAATACCAAGTTTGAATACCCCTCACAATTCTCTAAAAAGAACAGAACAGTGCATTTGGATGGAGAAGCATTTTTTGATGTAGCCGAAAACAAAAAAAGACCATTCGTAGTAAAAACATCTACAGGCAATGTTCAGGTAAAGGGCACTAAATTCAATCTGGAAGCATATTCTAACATGAATACTTTTGAGACTAGCCTGTTTGAGGGGGGAGTGGATATATATAAGAATGAAGAGAAGATTGTTTCACTTACTCCCAATCAAAAAAGTAGCTTTATAAACAATGAACTGATTATTTCGGATATCACAGATAGGGATGAATACTTGTGGATAAACGGGCTAATAGCATTCAACAACAAAAAACTGGATGAAATCTTGTTATCTCTTGAAAAGCATTTTGATATAAGGATAGAAATCAAGAACAAAAACCTACCTCAACACACATACTCAGGCAAATTCAGGCAGGTAGATGGAGTAGATTATGCATTAAGAATTTTGCAACGCAGCATCAAATTCAATTACGAACGAGACGACGAAACCAATACCATTTATATAAAATAACAATTAAATAAAAAACTTGCGTATGAAACAGTTATGAAAGTCAACATCATCATTGAAAACAAAATCGGCAAGCGCTGCAACGCCCACCGATTAATAATGTTTTCGCCAACACAAACTAAACAAAATTAATGTATTAACTATAAAACAATTACAAATGTATGAAGAAAAACAATTCATTGGGTAATGATGCAACCGA
>CAZSKF010000081.1:0-7951 GCA_964607405.1 uncultured Proteiniphilum sp.
TTCCATATGATGAAAGGCCAAACTCGCAGAAGAAAATCGCATATATTAAGGCGCAACAATGCCGATACCCACTCACTTAGTGGGTAGGGATATCTATGGCCTAAGCTAAAGCAAATATAGTCTTCGAGCTATTTACTTATAACATAAAGTGGAATTTATAGAAGAAAGATAGTGATAATATATGTAGTTTTGTAGCCTTGTTTAAAAATCGAATTATGCTTGTTACTAATTATAAATTAATATTGGCCTCTAACTCTCCGAGAAGGAAGGAGTTATTGAAAGGTCTTGATCTTGACTATGAAGTGAGATTGGTTGAGGATTCTGATGAGAGTTACTCGGAAGATATACCACTGAAGGATGTTGCTGAGTTTCTTGCTGTAAAGAAAGCTAAAGCGGCTTGTGGTAAGCTGGGGGCTAATGAACTTGTTATATGTGCAGATACAATCGTTCTGAATGATGATGTTATATATGGAAAGCCTACAGATAAATCAGAGGCTGTGAATATGTTGTCTAACCTCTCAGGCAAAACACACATGGTAATTACAGGAGTTTGTCTAGCTGCTCACGAAAAACAAATATCTTTTTCGAGCATAACGGAGGTTACTTTTGGTGTGCTGACGGCTCAGGAGATTGAATATTACGTAGATAACTATCTGCCTTTTGATAAAGCAGGTGCATACGGTATTCAGGATTGGATTGGCTTTGTTGGGGTCAAAAGGATTGAGGGGTCGTACCATAACGTTATGGGACTACCTGTTTACAGAGTTTATGAAGAGTTGAAAAAGTTTTAGATTGAACTTAACCACTCCTGGTATTTTTCGCCTAAAAGCATAACTGGCTTTTCTTGGCCATTAAGTGCACTTATCAGACCTTGAATAACCATTATCAATATTATAACTGCTCCTACCATAGAAACAATCCATCCCAAGATAGGTATAATATTTACAAAAGTAAGTGCAACTGAGGTAAGCCCTATTCCCAGAGATTGGCGAATATGATATGCTGCAAATGAGTTTTTCTTATCGTTGTTTAATACAAATGCTATAATTAGTCCAACGATTGTTAGGTATGCTATAATAGCAATGGTCTTACCTTCTTCAACGCTATTTGGTGCTCTTTGGATGTTTTGATTATTAGTATTCATCTGTTGTGATTATTAAATTGATTAAATTTGCTAATAAACAATGAACATCCGTTTTTATCGTATTGTTCATTTGTGAATCATAATACTATAAAAACAAAAAAGAGAGCTATTCCGCAGTGGAAAACTCTCTTTACTTGTATAATTTTTTTAGATAACTACTCTGCTATTGGAGTATCTGTCTCTGCTGCCTGTTCTACAGGGAAAGCTGGTGTTACATCAGGTGCCGTTGTAGGATTAAGAGGTGCAGGTTGTTGTACTTCAATTAATGATTGAGGTTCTGTTCCCCTTTTCGATGTGAATTTTGCTGTAACGATGCTTAGCACAATTATAGTACCCGCAAGCGTCCATGTTGCTTTTTCTAAAAAGTCTGTAGTTTTTCTCACTCCCATGATTTGATTGGAAGATGAGAATCCTGATGCTAAGCCACCACCTTGTGAGTTTTGTACTAAAACTATTAAGATCATCAAGATTGCAGCTATTAGGATGAGAATTGTTACGAAGATATACATATTTCTAATCTTTATTATTTTTTTCGTTGTGTATCAAAAGTTCTAAAAAACGAATTTGGTCGGCAAAGTAAGCACTTTTTTTTGGAAAATTCAAACTTAATTGCTGAATAATTGTCAATGCCTGTTCATATTTCTTCTGCTTTATATAAATTCTTGCTAATGTTTCAGTTAAGATGCTATTTTCAGTAGGTGATATATCTGGTTTGGTTGCTTTACGAGACTCCTTTTGTTGGTGCTGTATAGATATCTCATTTGATTCTGCCTTTTCCAAAAAACTATCTATTATGTCTTGGTGCTTTAAGTTGTTTTTAGGATTATCTTCATTGTTGACTGACTCGTTGCTGTCTGTGTGCTGAATAAATGATAGATAATCTGTAGATACAATAGTTTCTTTACTGCTTAGAGAATTATCTGGTTCATTGTTGATAGTCGAGCCATGCAAAAACGAATCTAAAATCTCATCAGTTCTTTCTTTGTTATCCAAATTATCTTTTCTATCTATAAATATTTTATATTTCTCGTTATTAATTATGTAGAAAAGTTTCTTCCTGTCAGCGCAAATGGCAGATATGACAGAAAGTGTTGATTTGAATCTGTCATTGTCTGTGAAGTACAGATTCTTTGTTAGCAGTAATTGAGCAGTTTGAAAGTATGGGTACTTATTTGCTATTACTTCAAGGCTATGAATGCTATCCTTACTAAATTGTGATACATCATTCAAGTGCTCTAATATCTTTGATGTATTCATGTCTTACCAGTTAGCCATTGTGGTGTTAAAGATTTGATCTACAATTTCGTCAGTTAGCTCTTTAATTAATTGGTCTTGAACATCAGTTAGGTTTATATTGCTCGAGAAAATTCTATTTGCTGAAATAGTTTCTTCTTTATCTTGTCCTCGAACCTTGTTGTTAATAAATCTCATTCTGACATTCATTGTTAGCCTTGTTTCTGCTGCTAATTGGTCTTCTTGAACCGCTAAAGGAGTTAGTTCATAGCCAATAATTTCTCCCTCTATTTCCATGTCTCCATTCTGATTTACAAATTGCAAACGTGTATTTCTCGTAAACATGTCTTTGAGACTTTCATTAAACAGGTTTTCCAGAGGCGGATATACAAGAGGTGCTTGGTTAACAAAATGACTCAGCTGTAGAGTTTTTGTTAAGTTGTAGTCAATTGAGGCGCCCGTAAACTTATAAGAAACGGAGCAGGCAGTTAATATTAAAAAAACTGCTACTAATGTCCATGCTTTTTTCATATATATTTTTCTAGATTGTAATCTCTTATCTTTCTGTACAATGTTCTCTCTGATATGCCGAGCTCCTCTGCAGCAGCCTTTCGTTTGCCCTCGTATTTGTCTAATGCAAGTGCAATCATTTCTTTTTCTGCTTCCTCCAAAGAGAGATTGGCATCGGCTACTTCTGTAATATATTGAATGTCTGCCCTGTCTCTAATGTCAGCAATGATGTCTGAATGTGATGTAATATCTTCATATTTTAATGGGAGAGTGACCGTTGCATCATCATGTTTTATAATTGACGGATGATCCCCTTGGCGATCTTCAGTGTTATTCATTATATTTCTTACAACACTTTTCAGATCATTAATGTCTTTCTTCATGTCGAAAAGTACCTGATATAGAATCTCCCTTTCTGAGGCAAATGTCTTGTAGTCTGACTCTCTTCTTTGTGATGCGAGAACAGGTAATGTTGATATTTGGGGGAGATATTTGCTTAATATATCACTTGTTATCAATCTTTCATGTTCTATGACTGATATTTGTTCGGTGATATTTTTCAGCTGTCTCACATTTCCGGGCCATCTAAAGCTTGCCAGTAGCAATTTTGCATCGTCAGTTAATGTTATAGTTGGCATCATATACTTCTCTGCACAGTCACCAGCAAATTTTCTAAATAGTAGTGGTATGTCACTTTTTCGATCTCTTAATGGTGCTATTCTAATAGGCACTGAGTTTAGTCGATAAAATAAATCTTCTCTAAACTTGCCTTTTTCAATTGCCTCTTGCATGTTTAAATTTGTTGCAGCTACTACTCTAACATCGCTTTTTTCTATAGTAGAAGAACCTACTTTGATGAATTCACCAGTTTCAAGTACGCGTAATAGTCTAGCTTGAGTTGACAGAGGAAGTTCTCCCACTTCGTCAAGAAACAATGTGCCACCATCTGCAACCTCAAAATAACCTTTGCGTGTTGCTGTTGCCCCTGTAAATGAACCTTTCTCGTGCCCAAACAGTTCGGAGTCAATAGTACCTTCCGGTATAGATCCACAGTTGATGGCAAAATAAGGCCCGTGCTTTCTGTGGCTGTATTGATGAATAATCTGCGGGAAATTTTCTTTACCGACACCACTTTCACCAGTTATTAGAACTGATAAATCAGTAGGTGCTACTTGTAAGGCTACATCTATAGCTCTGTCTAGTTCGGGTGAAACACCAATAATTCCGAAGCGCTGTTTAACTTTCTGAATATTTTGTTTTGCCATAAAAAGATTCGTTCTAATATGTAATTTACTAATATAGCAAATTTATTTCTTTTCTGCTAAAGAGTATGTTTTTTCTTTTAAAAACTTTCCAAGTTCATCCATTTTTTTAAATAATTTAATTTCTTCAGGGAGTATTGGATCTCCAACAGTTATTGTCATGGTCTTTCCATCTTTATTGTCTAGCTCGTGACATAATGCCATAGTTTGAAGCGTCCAGTGGATGAATCTTGTGGCATAAAATGGATAACTATTCCTGAAGTCTATATGGATAGGTATAACCGGTACTTCAGATTTATAAATGAGTTTAATAACAGATTCCTGCCATTCTCTATCTATTATTTCAAATTTTCCTTTTCTCATTTTCAATCTAGATACAGATCCTGCTGGAAAGAAACCAAGTGGAAGCCCTTCCTGAAGGTGTGATATACTCTCCTTTATTCCAGATAATGAAATGTGTTTCTTGTTGCTTTCTTTGTACGGATTGACAGTTATGAAGTTTTCCTCCATAGTATCGACAAAGCCTAGGATAAAATTGACCATTACCTTAAAGTTGCTAGCTCTTGAAGCTACAGTCTCTATAAGTGCTATGCCATCAACGTGTCCGTTGGGGTGATTTGATATAGTTATAAAGGGCTTCCCGTTAAATTGCTCTAAAATATCCCCATTTATAACATTTCTCTCTATACCTAAGTTATTTAGTAAATCTGTTGTAAACTCAACCCCAGTCAAATGTTTGGAATTGTCATATACTTTGCATGCTTTGTCAAGCCCTGTTAGCTTTCTACTAAATTTGATATATTTATCCCCATTTTTTTTATTGAAAACAGGGTGTAGATTCCTTATATCTTCATCGCTTATTAGCTGTTCTTTCATTTTTGCGTCCCTTACTATCTATTCTTGCGTTGCTTCTAACGTTTGCATCTAATGTTATGTTCGCTTTCTATTCTAAGTAATCAGAATAAAAAAGCACCGTAAATTTAAACACACACATATGTGTCAAAAATTTACGGAGCATTAAAATTAGTATTTTTGTATGTTTGCTAGAAACTCTGAATAATCTCAATTATTTGTTTTCCTAGCTCATCAGCTTCAGCTTGAGATTTGGCTTCTGAATATATTCTGATGATGGGCTCTGTGTTTGATTTACGTAGATGTACCCATTTGTCCATAAAGTCAATCTTTACACCATCAATGTCTGTTATTTGTTCGTTTTTGAATAATACCTTCACTTTTTCTAAAAGTGCATCGGTATTTGTTTCACTTGTAAGCTCAACTTTTTGCTTTGACATGAAGTAGCTAGGATAGCTAGCTCTAATTTCGCTTACTTTCTTATTCGATTTTGCCAGCTTGGTTAAAAACATTGCGATTCCAACAAGAGCATCTCTGCCATAGTGTGATGCGGGATAGATAATTCCCCCATTACCTTCACCTCCTATAATGGCGTCCACTTCTTTCATTTTTGTGACAACGTTTACTTCGCCCACAGCAGCTGCATAGTATTTGCCTCCGTGTGATTCTGTAACGTCACGTAATGCGCGCGTAGAACTAAGATTTGAGACAGTGTTGCGTCCTGGATTGTTTTGTAAGATGTAGTCTGAGACAGCAACTAAAGTGTATTCTTCTCCAAATGGTTCTCCATTCTCTGAATAAATAACAAGTCTATCTACGTCAGGATCTACAGAGAATCCCACGTCTGCTTTAGAGCTAACCATTAATGATGACAATTCGGTCAAATTCTCAGGTAGTGGTTCTGGGTTATGAGAGAAGTTGCCGTGTTGCTGACAATGAAGCTTGAATACCTGTTTTACACCTAGTGCGTATAATAGTTCGGGTACAGCTACCCCACCAATAGAGTTTACTGCGTCAACTGCCACTTTGAAGTTAGCTTTTTTAATGGCTTCTACATCCACAAGCTCAAGTTGTAAAACATCTCTAATGTGTTCTTGTAGATATTGTTTTTCGGAAATAACACCAAGGTCGTCAATTTGTGCATACTCAAAGCTTTCGTTATCTGCTATTTTCAAAATCTCCTCGCCTTCTTCTGCATTCAAAAACTCACCATCTTTATTCAGTAACTTAAGAGCATTCCATTGTTTTGGATTATGGCTGGCAGTAATAATAATGCCACCGGATGCTGATTCTTTAACAACCGCTATTTCAGTAGTAGGGGTTGTTGCCATTCCCAAATCCACAACATCACATCCCATAGCTATTAAAGTTCCTACAATAATGTTGTGAACCATATTGCCTGAAATTCGAGCATCTCGTCCAACTACAATTATTGGTCGCTGATTGTTTGTTGACTTTTTGATGAATTCTGCATAAGCAGATGAAAATTTCACGATATCGATGGGGGTGAGATTATTTCCCGCATTACCACCGATTGTGCCTCTAATCCCTGAAATTGATTTAATAAGAGTCATAATAACCTAAGTATAAATAGAAGTGAAAAATTAATTAGTTTCAATAAATGAGTCTAGTCTGTATGTTACAACATCATAATACGTTGGTGTGTAAGCTGCTTGGTCGCTTTGTGATCCCCATGTAAATGGAATAATCATTTTTACTCTGCCATTGTGACCAATGTGGCTTAAGGGAACAACCCATCCTGCCGTTGTTGTAGAATATAAGGACATTGTTTCTACATTTGCAGGTCCTCTATAAATTAATGTTTCCGGCCAAGGGCTTCTTATGGGGTCCATGTTTTCGTACTCTGTACTGTCATTGCTTGTTGAGAAGTACTTTAATCCTCTAAATCTAACGTGTACCTCATCTCCAAGTTTTAATTTATAATTTGTTGTGTCGCCTGTTTCTATGATATTGTAATATACGCCGGTTGCAGGATCTTTATAAAACTCTTTGTCAGTAAATTGTCCATTTTTAGGAAACTCTTTTAATATAACCAGTTTGTTTTTTGATATAAACTTATCTATGGCTTTTGATTCATCTTTTAAAAGCTCAGCATAAGTTTTCCTTTTATTGCATGATGCAGTCATTAAAATTAATCCTATTAAGGATATAATGATATAATTTACTCTCTTCATTTTGTGTTTATTGTCTCTTTATAAATAGGCTACAAATGTAAGCAATACTCTTTGAAAAATATGTTATGTGTCGATAAAATTCTGCAAATTAACGGAACGGTTGTTGAAATGTGGGGAACTGTGTATTGCTGTAGAGTAAAGCAGTCTTATTATTTTGTTTTAATCTGCTTGGAAATCAGAACAAATTGATGAAAATATCGTTAAACAAATACATGATGTTAATATTTTTGAATCGCATGAGTTTTAAGTTGTTGGCATTATGACAGTAGGTTGTCAACTATGTGGCATCATCAGCATTATAGGCTATATATCTTTTGTTTCGCACTTGTAGTATGGTGGCTCTCACATTGGTTTTTTTATATGTGATATGCTTAAATTTTAGATTGTTTTCCAAAACCGAAAAGAATTTTTGTTCATTAATAATTCTATAAAGCATTTAATTTCATAATGAAAAAGTATAGAATTTTGTCAATCCTGACTGGTGTTATATTTGCTGTTGCATTGGGTTTTGTTTTGAATAGCTGCCTCAAGGATGATCCTGTTGATATTCAAAAGCTTGAGTTGTCAGTCTTAAAGAAAGATGTCTTCGTCGGAGATGACGTCGTGTTTCTAGTGATAGTTGGCAATAAACTAGTCAACGCAGATATCTATATATCTGGGCAAAAGATTATAGGTAACTCATATAGCTTTACTTCTGTAGGTAAGTTTAGGGTTGTAGCCAAACTCCCAGGATACTTAGATAGTGATGAAGTTGA
>CAZSKF010000081.1:8051-10872 GCA_964607405.1 uncultured Proteiniphilum sp.
TTTAGGGTTGTAGCCAAGCAATCAGGGTATCTTGATAGTAATGAGGCGGAGATAGTTGTCAGAGAACCACAATATAAAACGGATATTTATATTGCGGGGTTCGAAGTTTCAGGTGCATCTCAGATTGCTAAATATTGGAAAAACGGTGTGTCGGTATCACTCTCAAGCTCAGCAAATATAGCTTTTGCTACATCAATTTTTGTTTATTATGGAGATGTTTATGTCGCTGGATTTGAGGAGTCTGATAATGGAATTACAATAGCCAAATATTGGAGAAATGGAGCTGCGGTAAATCTTACTTCCGGTGTTAATGATGCTGAGGCATCTTCTATATTTGTTTATAATGGAGATGTATATGTTGCAGGGTTTGAGAAGGACGGTTTGAATACTGTTGCAAAGTATTGGAAGAATGGTGTATCGGTATCATTGGGCAATCGGATTAATAATTCTATTGCTTCATCCATTTTTGTCAGTAATGGAGATGTTTATGTAGCAGGAATGGAGTTCAGTGGAAGTAACGCATATGCTAAATACTGGAAAAATGGTGCTTCTACAAATTTAAGCAGTGGTACATATGAAGCTATGGCTTATTCTATTTTTGTTAACGACAATAATGTTTATATCGCTGGTAGAGATAATAATGGATCGCAGGATATTGCAAAGTATTGGAGAAATAACACATCCAATACGCTAAGCTCCTCTGGAGTTGAGGCAACAGCTTATTCTGTGTTTTATAATGATGGTCATGTCTATGTAGCAGGTTTTGAGTCAAGCAATGCGGTATATTGGAGAGATGGTGTCAGGAACGTATTAAGTGGGGGGACTGTGGCGAATTCTGTTTTTGTTTTAGATGGGGATGTTTATATTGCTGGCTATGAGTTTAATGGAAATGTATTTATTGCAAAGTATTGGAAGAATGGAATTGTTGTTAATATAACAGATGGAGCTAATTTCGCTAATGCAAATGATATTTTTGTCGTGAAAGAATTAGTGGAATAAGCGTGGTGTTGTGTTTTTATTTTCTCACATCAACTCCCCATAGCAGCTTATCACGTAGTGTTTCATAAAATGTGTGCCCTTTGCGTTTAATTACTTTTAGAGTATAATCCGCCTTAGTTATTGTTATTTCCGTTGGAGTTTCAAGTACGTTTGAATTTCCATCAGTCGAGACTAGAAATGTATTGCTCCTGCTTTCTGTTCTTACTTTAATTGTCACGTCCTGATTGACAACCAAAGGTCTTGATGTTAAATTATGAGGTGCGATAGGTGATAGCACTATGCTTGATGATTTTGGCATCAAGATAGGTCCACCAACGCTAAGAGAGTATGCAGTAGATCCCGTAGGTGTTGCAACTATCAGTCCATCAGCCTCGTATGAGGTTAAAAAGTCATCGTCTATATAAGTGTGTAATGTTAGCATAGACGAAGTGTCCTGTTTTAATATGGCTGCCTCATTCAAAGCAAATAATGTATGTTCAGTATTTCTGTTATTGTAAGATACTTTTAAAATAGATCTCTCTTCAACTAGATAATCCTGTGATAATAACTCATCAATAGCCTTGTTTAGGTCATCAACATTTATGTCGGCTAAAAAACCTAATCTTCCTGTGTTTATTCCAAGTATGGGTATGTTGGATGTGCCTACTGCATCGGCAGTTCTTAAAAATGTTCCGTCACCACCAATACTCAGTACAATATCAACATTTGGTAATTTGCTAAACTGATTGCAGAACTCACTTATTATGCTTTGTCCTTTAGTCGAAAGAGAATGAAATAATATTTTATGTATATATATATATGCTGAGTGTTTGTGAAGAATATTACAAACCTCAATTATTTGTGCTTCAGACTGTGTGGGCTGCTGAGTGAAAGAGCTTCCGAATATTGCAAACTTCATATTGTTAATGGGATTAAGAGCTGTGTAGCTATAGATTGTTTTATTACTTTTATTTGAGTTGTATGTAGATAAATAGAAACATTAAAAATTCTACATATCCAAATAATGAAGTAGTTCATCAAGTCGCTCTTTGTGAGTATCGGTTACAGTTCCTTCTTTCATTTTATAAAAAATGACATTGTAATTAAATCTCTCAAAGCTCATAAGTACTGGTGAGATATCTATAAGGTTTAATTTTACTGATATCATCAACGTATTGCCATCAGCAATTGGCAGAACAAACAGATTCATCACACGGGCATTGTTGCTCTCTACTATTCGGGCAATGTCGGTTAGCGAGTAGTCAATCAATGGGCTCTCAATCACCACCATTGAATTCTCTGTGTCTGAAAGACCAAGAAAGTTTTCGGTAGTGAACGATAATAACTGTTTTTGTATTTGTTGTTCGATAAATTCTTTCATCTATTTTTAGGCAATACCGTTATTTCGTGCTATTTTTGTGTTGAATTACAAAGATGGTAAATATTTTGCGGATAAAATAGATTTGATCTGTTTTTTGTTTAATGTTAGTTTCATTGGCGTAATCAAGAGTATTTTTACTTAAACACTTATTAATAATAAAATGACCAAGCTTAGTGTAAATATCAATAAAGTTGCGACTATAAGAAACTCCAGAGGTGGTAATATTCCCGATTTATTGCAGGTGGCAGTAGATTGCCAAAAATATGGTGCGGAGGGCATAACTGTTCATCCCCGCCCTGATGAAAGACATGTCAGATATGCTGACGTTTTTGATCTGCAACCAAGAATAACTACCGAGTTTAACATTGAAGGTAATCCTACACCCAAATTCATATCATTAATAGAGAGAGTAAGACCAAATCAGGTTACACTTGTTCCTGATTCAGAAGATACCCTTACTTC
>CAZSKF010000082.1:0-10735 GCA_964607405.1 uncultured Proteiniphilum sp.
TGTTTCGCGCTGTTTCACAATTCTTCGGTAGTCGGTAAGGATTTGCTGCTGGGTATATAGCAGATTAATTAGCTCCTCTTTGTTTCCAAAATACGGATAGTTTTGAAAAAGAAACAGATTAATACCAAAAAACAATGATTTCCATTCCTTCATTACGCTATTTCTCACTTCTCTATATGGTCGCTGTCGCCTAGGCATAGTTAAGTCTATGGTGCGCTCAGTTTGTGCTTTTACAATAAGATTGTTCACAATTAATAGTTCATCAAACTTATCTTTATAACAAATATCTATTGCCTCTTTAAATTCCGTGTGTAGGTTGTAATCAGCCTTTAGCCCGTTTACAACACCTGTCAATCTGTCAATACCGAAATCGTATAATCTTTTTCCATACTCTCTGAACCATCTGTTGAGGAATACATATTTGTCAATATGTTCCATATGATTCTTGAGAAAGTTCTTATGCTTTGTGTTTTGAAGGCACTCGGTAGTCATGCTTGTTAGTATTTTCTTGCGCTCTTTGTGCCATTCGTTTATTTTTTTTGTGTTGTAGTGATCCCTTGTGTCGCTCGATAAGCTCATAAGTTCGTCGTGAGCTTGCTTAGTGGGTACCATAAACATCTCAAATTGTATGCTGTCTTTTAATGTGCTATGTGTTACTTCCCATAAGGCATGCGAAAGTCCTTTAAATTCTTCATTCTTTAGCTTTCGTGTCCAATTAAGCTTGAGTTTCGGTCTCGTCATATAGTATTTTTTATCGCTTTAAACTTTTTGTGGTGTGTATTAATTGTGTAAATCTATTATTTGCAAATATATCCAAATAATGGATACCTGGCAATATTGCCATCTTTTATTTTCTCAGTATATCTTATGCAAAAATGATGCCATAAAATATGTGTGTATTTATGTTTTGGGATATTTATTATTAACCCATGTAGTTTTACATAGGTGCTTTATCGTTTTCTTTCATATTTATGTGGTTTTGAATCAGATTATTCCAACTTTTTAAAGACCTAATGTAGCTTTACAATCGTCTTTGTCCAATCTCTTAATGGTTAACTGACTTATAATTCGGTTAATAACGCTCTTTTTAATGATTAAGGCAGGATGGTTTTTGTACCATTCACGTCTTTTTGCTGTTCATGTAAAAGTGTCTTAGTCTTATTCCGGTAATAAAAATGATGATGTATAGTGGTTTTTGTATCATTCACTACTTTTTGCTGTCTATGTACAATTACATTGACCAATAATATGCTATAAATTGGTCAAAATAAAATGAGTTTTGGAGCATTCACTACGTGAATGATGCAAAACCTATAATGCAGGAGCTTATTATTTACTTATAATCTGGCTGAAAAATGTGGGTTTTATAGCATTCACTATGTGAATGGTTTGATTATCACTTTGCATGAGTTGTTTATCGGGTGGAAAACAGCTTAAGTAGTTTTACAATAGTCTCATAAAGTAGTGAATAGCATAAAAACCATTTTACTTCTGTCATTATACAATCTGCATAAGGCCAATGCAGATTTACATGAATAGCAAAAAGACGTGAATGACGTAAAACCCAATTTGCTTTGATGATTGTAAATTCTCTAATAAGTGGATTTAATAGTGCATAATGTTTTTAGAAAGTTGTAATGTGTCAAAAACAAATTACATGAACACTAAAAATAATTGGGAAAAGGTGAAAACAGTCTGCATGAATTTCAAAGAAAGTTTTAAAGTGTAAAAAGCAAATTGCAAGGGTCATTAATTATTCTGATAATGCCCTAAAATCTTCTTGCCAAACCCTCAATAAATTACCATTATCATTATTATATAGTGAATAAGCTAACCACCGCTTTCCCTTTATTTGTCAATTTGTCAACTAATTAGCTTGATGGGGTGGTAATTTGCAATATTATTTGTATTTTTGTGGTAGTTTTTGAGAAAAAAGAAAATTTATATCAAAATGCATCATTTAGAACTTAGCGAACAGGAGATATTCCGCAGACAAAGTTTAGACGAGTTGAGGAAACTCGGTATAGACCCCTATCCGGCAGCACTCTACGATGTGAATGCCTATTCAAAAGAAATATTAGAAAGCTTCAGCGATGAAGATACAGATAAACGTTACGTAACCATTGCAGGACGAATCATGAACCGCCGTATCATGGGCAAGGCTTCATTTTTGGAATTGCAAGACTCTGAAGGCAGAATTCAGGTTTATGTAACCCGTGATGATATAGCACCCGGCGAAGACAAGGAGCTTTACAACTCAGTCTTTAAGAAGCACCTTGACATTGGTGACTTTGTGGGTATTAAGGGATACGTGTTTCGCACAAAGATGGGCGAGATATCGGTACATGCCCAAGAGCTTACGGTATTGGCCAAATCTTTGCGACCACTGCCCGTAATGAAAGAAAAGGATGGAGTAACTTACGATAGATTCTCCGATCCCGAATTGCGCTACCGTCAGCGCTACGTTGACTTGGTGGTTAATGACGATGTGAAAGATATCTTCATTAAGCGTACCAAGATATTCAACTCGATGCGCGATTATATTAATCAGTTTGGATACCTGGAGGTTGACACGCCCGTGTTGCAAAGCATTCCGGGTGGTGCGGCAGCGCGCCCATTCACCACGCATCACAATGCGCTAGATATTGAGCTTTATTTGCGTATTGCCAATGAGCTGTATCTAAAGCGTCTTATAGTGGGAGGCTTTGAGGGTGTGTATGAGTTTTCGCGCAATTTCCGAAACGAGGGAATGGACAGAACTCACAACCCTGAGTTTACCGTAATGGAAATTTACGTTGCCTACAAAGACTACAACTGGATGATGGAATTTACCGAAAACATGATTGAGTATATCGCACTCAAAGTGTTGGGTACCACCAAGGTGATGGTTGGCGACAAAGAGATAGACTTTAAGGCTCCTTACAAACGTGTGACTATGCTTGATGCCATCAAAGAGCATACCGGATTTGATATTCACGGCATGAACGAGGCAGAGCTTAGAGACGTGTGCAAGAAACTAAATATAGAGATTGACGACACCATGGGTAAGGGCAAGCTTATCGACGAAATATTTGGTGAGAAATGTGAGGGCAATTATATTCAGCCTACATTCATTACCGACTACCCAATCGAGATGTCGCCACTTACCAAAAAGCATCGCAACAATCCCGAGCTAACTGAGCGTTTTGAGCTTATGGTGAACGGTAAGGAATTGTGTAATGCATATTCTGAGCTTAACGACCCAATAGATCAGCTTGAGCGTTTTGAAGAGCAGCTAAGATTGTCGGAAAAAGGTGATGATGAGGCTATGTTTATCGACCACGACTTTGTGCGTGCCCTTGAGTATGGTATGCCTCCCACATCAGGTTTGGGAATTGGTATGGACAGGCTGACGATGATGCTTACCGGCCAAACGGCCATTCAGGAGGTGATGCTATTCCCACAGATGCGCCCCGAGCGTAGAGCCAAAAAAGATAGTGTGGCAAAATACACCGAACTGGGCGTTTTGGAAGAGTGGGTGCCGGTGATTCAGAAAGCAGGATACACTGAGGTGACGATGCTAAAAGACCTGAACCCTAATAAATTTCATCAGGAGGTGTGCGGATTGAACAAGAAATACAAATTGGAATTGAACAATCCTACCATTGATGAGGTTAAAACATGGATAGATAACGCTAGCAGTGCAAAGTAATTTTGCATTTGCGTTAGTGTTTATTTTAAATAATAAAATATGAGTTCACTCGGAAAAATTGCTATTCTTGGAGGTGGTACGTGGGCAACGGCTTTGGCCAAAATTGTATTGATGAACGAAAAGCACATCAATTGGTTTATCCGAAGCGACGAGCAGATTGAAGGGTTTTATAAACTTGGGCGCAACCCAAATTATCTTACCAATGTAAAATTCAACCTTGCTCAAATAACCTTCTACTCCAATATTGAGAAGGCTATAAAAGACTCCGATGTTATTATTATTGCTATCCCGTCTCCATACGTGAAGCAGTATTTCAGAAAGATAAGGTCTAATAGCGCTTTCCAAAACAAGTTTATCATTACTGCCGTAAAGGGAATGATTCCAAACGATAATTTGGTGCTAAGCGATTATATGCAAAAGGCATTCAAAATTCCTGACGAGAATATTGGTGTCATATCGGGCCCTTGTCATGCCGAGGAGGTTGCTCTTGAGCGTCTTTCGTTTCTAACGGCGGCAAGCAGCGATATGGACAAGGCCAATGCACTTGCCCAGACTATAGAATCGAGAATACTTAAAACTTCGGTTTCTTCTGACGTGTTGGGGATAGAGATTGCTGCCGTGCTCAAAAACATATACGCCATCATGGCGGGTGTGTGCTCGGGCTTGCAGTATGGCGATAACTTTCAGGCGGTGCTGATGACTAATTGTGCTAAGGAGATGCAAAACATGCTAAGCGTGGTGGCGCCTATGCCCAACAGATGCATTAGCGAGCAGCACTACCTTGGCGATATGCTGGTGACGGGGTATTCGCAGTTTAGTCGCAACCGCACGCTGGGAACAATGATAGGTAGGGGATACTCAGTGAAATCGGCTCAATTGGAGATGGAGATGGTGGCTGAGGGTTATTTTGGTGCCAAGTGTATTCACGAAATGGCAAAAGATATTTCTCTTGATATTCCTATCGTGGAAACGGTGTATGAAATACTATACGAGAAGTTGAGACCACAGGATGCAGTAAAAAAATTAATAGAGAATTTTTAAAATATAAAACTTAAGTAAATACAATGAATGTATTCAATCTGGTTATAAAACATGTGGCGGGCACACTCACCGAGCAAGAGATTCTTGCACAAGGCGAAAGTGCTGTTGCAGCCAATAAGGCCCTTCACAATGGAACTCGCCCCGGCAATGATTTCCTTGGATGGGTTAATCTTCCTTCATCCATTAGCGATGATTTTCTTAATGAGATAGAGGCTTCGGCCGCATTGCTTCGCCAGGAGTGTGATGCAGTGGTGGTGGTGGGTATTGGTGGCAGTTACTTGGGCGCAAAGGCTGTAATAGATGCTCTTTCAAGCTCATTTGATTGGCTTCAGTCAAAAAGAGAAAACCCTGTAGTGCTTTTTGCAGGCAATAACATAGGCGAAGATTATATTTATGAACTAACGGAATACCTGTCTGACAAGAGATTTGGTATTATCAATATATCAAAATCGGGTACTACTACCGAGCCTGCCATTGCTTTTAGAATCCTAAAAAACTTGCTTGTAGAAAAAGTGGGTGTTGAGGAGTCGCGCAAGCGTATTGTGGCTATTACTGATGCTAGCAAGGGTGCATTGCGCACGCTGGCCGATAGCGAAGGCTACAAAACATTTGTGATACCTGATGATGTGGGTGGACGCTATTCTGTGCTCACTCCCGTTGGTTTGCTACCTATTGCAGTAGCCGGGTTGAATGTTAGAAAACTTGTGGAAGGTGCTTTGCATATCGAACAAGCCACCGGCGAGAATGTGTCTTTCGAGGCAAATCCTCCGGCTATATATGCTGCTATTCGCAATGAGTTGTATAAAAAAGGTAAGAAAATAGAGATTCTGGCTAATTACAACCCTAAGCTTCATTACTTTGCCGAATGGTGGAAACAGCTGTATGGCGAGAGTGAGGGCAAAGATGGCAAGGGTATATTCCCTGCGGCGGTTGATTTCACTTCAGATCTTCACTCCATGGGTCAATGGATTCAGGATGGGGAGCGTTCTATCTTCGAAACAGTTATTTCGGTGAAAGAGGCTAACAAGGAGTTGAGAATACCTGAAGATAGCGCCAACCTTGACGGGCTAAACTATCTGAAAGGCAAACGCATTGATGAGGTTAATAAGATGGCCGAGCTTGGCACTCGCATTGCTCACGTGGATGGTGGTGTGCCAAACATTTTGATTGAGATTCCTCAATTGAACGAATACTTTGTTGGTCAGCTCATTTATTTCTTTGAGAAGGCTTGTGGCATTAGTGGCTACATGTTGGGTGTTAACCCATTTGACCAGCCCGGTGTGGAAGACTACAAGAGTAATATGTTTGCCCTGTTGGAGAAACCAGGCTTTGAAGCAGAAACAGAGGCTATAAAGAAAAAGTTGTAAGACACTTAGTGTTTTCTTAATATAAAACCAATATAAAACCGGATTGATTGCTCTTGAGGCAATCGGTCGGGTTTTTTTAGATTATAATAAAGATATGATTGATTTAATAAAAGATTACTTGAACAAGAATGGATATAATAATTTCGACCTAAAGTCTGTTCTTTTTGATATGGATGGTGTGTTGTATAATTCGATGCCGGCTCATGCACAATCGTGGCAAGAAACGATGGTGGAGTTTGGTTTTGAGACTACCTCTTCTGAGGAGTTTTTCCTTCACGAGGGTAGGGTGGCTGAGGCTACTGTGAATATGCTGTTTGAGCGCGAAAGAAACAGAACAGCCAATGAGGAGGAGCAAGAGCAAATATATGCACGCAAAACTGAGTTGTTTCAGAAATATAATACCGGTGCCACTATAGAGAAGTCGCACAGTGTGATAGAGCTAGTAAAGGAAAGGGGATTGCTACCGGTTTTGGTTACCGGTTCGGGCCAAGCTGCATTGCTTGACAAGCTTAATGATAATTTCCCTAAAACATTTACGACCGATACGATGGTCACAGCATTTGATGTGCAGATCGGGAAACCGCACCCTGAGCCGTTCCTTATGGGATTGCAAAAGGGTGGGAATCTGAAACCCAATCAGGCTATTGCCATAGAGAATGCGCCCCTTGGCACTGAGGCAGCGCATAAGGCGGGTGTGTTTACTATTGCCGTTAATACCGGCCCGCTTGATGCACAAGTGCTGTGGGATTCGGGTGCTAATATGGTGTTTGGCTCTATGGGCGAGTTGTATGATAATTTGCCAAATATTTTAGACCTTATGGCAGAGGTGCAAGTTTAATTACTATTTTTGTAGTATAACCTCACAATATATATAGAAATGAATATTAACGGATACGGATTTATGAGAGTGGCGGCTTGTTCGCCTCAGGTAAGGGTTGCGCAATGTGATTACAACGTTGAGCAAATTAAGCTTTGCATTGATGATGCTATTAGCAAAAAGGTGCAATTGTTGGTATTGCCCGAGCTTAGTATTACGTCCGTTAGCTGTGGCGATCTCTTTTATCAGGAGAGCTTGCAGCACAAGGCTGTGGAGTCGCTTTACAACTTGGTTGATTATATCAAAAACAAACCATCCATAATGGTGGCTGTTGGTATGCCTCTTCGTATTGATTCGCTTCTTTTTAATGTTGCGGCCATAATATCTGCTGATGGCATAGTGGGGTTTGTGCCCAAGAGTGATGTGGCGGGCAGCAAATGGTTTTCATCAATAGGCGATTTGCCTGCGTCGGTAATCATGCTGGGCGGCAAGCCAATTGCCATTGGAAATATAATTGTGAAAACGCCTCAGGCTAATATTGCTTTCGAGATTGGGAGCGATGCTTTGTTGCCTGTCAGCCCCGGGGCAGTATATTCTGTTCATGGTGCCGATATTATTTGCAATCTTTTGGCCCTTGCCTCAGAGATGGGAGCTTGGGCAAGAAGCAAGCAGATGGCGCTGCAACACTCAGAGCATTTGTCGGCAGGATATGTGCTGGCCTCGGCAGGAGTGGGCGAAAGCACCACCGATATGGTATATAGCGGAGGGTGCGCATTGGCAGACAATGGATGTTTGCTGGCCGAGACGGAGGGCTTCTCTTTGCAATCAGAGATGATTGTATCAGATATTGATGTGTTGGCACTAAGGAGCGTTAAGCTGAGAAGGGGTGTTTTTAATCCCAAATCGTCTCTATTATATAATGAGGTGGATATAATTAATGTGTCGTGCTCATTGCGTGATGCTGATGCTAAGACATTAGTAAGACAAATAAACTCGCATCCGTTTATTCCTTCGGGCCCAAGCAGGGATGATAATTTTAAAGAGATATTTAATATTCAGGTTCATGCCCTTGCCAAAAGATTGAGGCATACGGGTGTCACCAAAACCACTATTGGTGTGTCGGGTGGGCTGGATTCTACTCTGGCACTTTTGGTGATGGTTAAGGCTTATGACTTGTTGGATATTCCACGCCACAATATATATGGCATCACTATGCCCGGGTTTGGAACCACGGGGCGCACTTATCAAAATGCTATAGATTTGATGAAGGAGCTGGGGGTATCTATGAAGAAGATTTCTATTAAGGAGGCTGTCACGGTTCACTTTAATGATATTGGCCATGATATTAATAAGCACGACTTGACGTATGAAAATAGTCAGGCCAGAGAGAGGACTCAAATATTGATGGACTTTGCAGGAATGATTGGTGGCTTTGTGGTGGGCACGGGCAATATGTCGGAGCTTGCTTTGGGATGGGCCACATACAATGGCGATCATATGTCGATGTATGCTGTGAATGCGGGTGTGCCCAAAACATTGGTGCAGGCGCTGGTGGCTTGGATTGCCGAGAGTGAATACTACGGCCTTAGCAAAAAGGTATTGCTTGATATTGTTAATACGCCTTACAGCCCCGAGTTGTTGCCGGCAGATGATGATGGCAACATTGCACAAAAGACGGAGCATTTTATTGGCCCGTATGAGCTTCATGATTTCTTTATGCACAGAATGCTGGAGTTTGGCGATAGCCCGTTGCGAATATTATTTGTAGCAAAACATGCCTTTGGCGATAAGTATGAGGCGAAGGAGATAGGAGAGTGGCTGAGGGTGTTTGTGCGGAGGTTTTTCTCGCAACAATTCAAAAGGTCATGTATGCCTGATGGTCCGTCGGTGGTGTCGGTAAGTTTGTCGCCCCGTGCGGGACATATCATGCCTAGCGATGCTATGGCTGAGGCGTGGCTGCATGAGCTTGATAATATATGACCTACAATTTATAAACTCAATTTTTAATAACATTTAAAACAGAAAACAACAATGCAGGAATTAGTAAAACTATTCAAACAATATACCGGCAAGTCTAACCCCACGGTGGAGGTGCTGCCTTTGTCGGGGTCTAACAGAAGATACTATAGATTAGTTGAGGGTGATACCTCCATTATTGGTGTGCATGGCGAATCATTGAATGAGAATCGTGCATTTATTAGTATTGCCCGACATTTTCATAAGCAGGGCTTAAATACGCCCGAGCTTTATATTGTGTCGGACAGTGAGATGTTTTATTTGCAGGAGGATCTTGGTGATACTATCTTGTTTGATGAGATAAAGGGTGGTAGGCTTACCGGCGTGTTTAGCATTGAGGAGAAAGAATTGCTTCACAAAACTATTGCTTTGTTGCCCGATATTCAGATAAAGGGTGGGGATAATCTCGATTATAGTGTTTGTCACCCGCAGCCTGAGTTTAATCACCGTTCGGTGTTTTGGGATTTAAACTACTTCAAGTATAATTTCTTGAAGACTACCGAAATGGATTTTCAGGAGAATTTGCTTGAAAATGACTTTGAAAAGCTGGCTGATGATTTGCTTGATGGTGAGGGTGATGCTTTTTTGTATCGCGATTTTCAATCTCGCAATGTGATGCTTAAAGATGGGGTTCCATACTTTATAGATTTTCAGGGTGGCAGAAAAGGTCCTATATACTATGACGTGGCTTCTTTTTTGTGGCAGGCTAAGGCCAACTTGTCTAACGAACTGCGGGATGAGTTGATTGAGACTTATATAGAGTCGCTGCGAAAATATAGAGACGTGGATAGTGCTGAGTTTATCAAAAAGCTTCGTCTGTTTGTGTTGTTTAGAACGCTGCAAGTGTTGGGGGCATATGGCTTTAGGGGCTATTTTGAGAAAAAACCTCATTTTATTCAGAGTATTCCGTTTGCATTAAATAATCTTAGAGAGTTATTAAAAGATGGGTTTAATGAGTATCCGTATCTCAACTATGTGCTTAATGAGATGGTTGACTTGAAGCAGTTTGCCGATACTCAAAAGCGTGGTCTTAAGGTTAGGGTTTATAGCTTTGCTTATAAGAAGGGTATTCCTAATGACACATCGGGAAATGGTGGCGGATATGTGTTTGACTGTCGCGCTATCAACAACCCGGGCAAGTATGAGCGCTTTAAGACTGTGACCGGATTGGATGATGAGGTGAAGCAGTTTTTGGAGGAAGATGGTGAGATGAAGGTTTTTCTTGATAATATCTTCCCGCTGGTTGACTCGCACGTTAAGAGATATATCGAACGAGATTTTACTAACTTGATGGTTTCGTTTGGTTGCACCGGTGGTCAGCACCGTTCTGTGTATGCTGCCCAAAAGATGGCGGAGCATATTTCTAAAAGATTTGGTGTGAGGGTTTCGTTGGTTCACAGAGAGCAGAATATAGAGCAGGAGTTTAGAAAAAGATAGATATAGGGTAGTTATGAAGGCAATGATTTTTGCGGCAGGTTTGGGCACCAGGCTCAAACCTCTTACTGATTCAATTCCTAAAGCACTGGTGCCGGTGGGCGGAAAACCATTGCTTGAGCATGTGGTGCAAAAACTAAAGAGGGCAGGGTATGATGAGATTATTATTAATGTGCATCATTTTGCCAATCAGATTTTTGATTTTGTGAAGTCAAAGAATAGTTTTGATATTAGGATTGAGTTTTCGGATGAGACTGACAAACTGCTTGACACCGGCGGTGCTATCAAAAAAGCATCACGGTTTTTTGATGATGGCAAGCCCTTCCTGATTCATAATGTGGATATATTATCTAATATTGATTTGGGGGA
>CAZSKF010000083.1:0-3082 GCA_964607405.1 uncultured Proteiniphilum sp.
TTCAAACCTATTGATACAAAAGAAACTTATTTTGAACTATACGCACTTAAAGGTGACGGAACAAAACGTGGTCCTGCCCTTGATGGTGATGTGGTAACAAGCGCAAAAGCTGACCAAGGACGTACGGGTTCTGCATGGGAAGTGAGCATGAGCATGAACTCGGCAGGTGCAAGCCGCTGGGCAAACATCACAGGCGCAGAGAAAGGCAAATCAATTGCTATCGTTTTGGACGGATATGTATATTCTGCTCCTAACGTGAATGATAAAATTGAAGGTGGTCGCTCATCAATCTCAGGAAGATTTACTTCGGACGAGGCAGGTGACTTGGAAAACGTATTGCGTTCAGGAAAAATGCGCGCAGGTGTTCGCATTGTTCAGGAAGATATCGTTGGTCCTTCATTAGGTCAAGAAGCTATTAAAGACGGTATTCTATCGTTTGGTATTGCTCTTGTAGTATTATTCGCATTTATCTTCTTCCTATATGGAGCTATCCCAGGAATTGTAACAAATAGTGCTCTGTTAATAAACTTCTTCTTCACACTAGGAATTCTTTCGGCATTCCAAGCGGTATTAACACTGCCTGGTATTGCGGGTATGATTCTTGCGTTGGGTATGGCGGTTGACGCTAACGTACTTATCAACGAGCGTATCAAAGAAGAAATGAAGAATGGTAAATCACTTCGCAAAGCTATCGAAGATGGTTACAAAAATGCATTCTCTGCGATTATCGACTCTAACATAACTACTATTATTACAGCTATTATATTAGCTATGTTTGGTACAGGTCCTATCAAAGGATTTGCTGTAACTCTTATCATTGGTATTTCAGTTTCATTCCTTACTGCCGTATTCTTGACTCGTATCCTTTACGAAGCACGTATGGATAAAGGCAAATGGCTGAACCTGTCATTCAACACTAATGCTTCTAAAAAATTATTCAAAGAATATAGCTTTGACTTCTTGAAAGGAAGCCGCAGAGTACTTACTGTTATTGCAGTGTTTGTAATAGTTAGCGTTGTTTCGCTATTCGTATTGAAACTAAACTCAGGTATTGACTTTACAGGTGGACGTAACTATATCGTGAGATTTGACCAACCGGTGAAAACAAGTGATATTGAGCAAGCATTATTGCCACACTTCGACGGGTCGGCTCAGGTAATTACAATTGGAACTAGCAACCAGGTAAGAATTTCAACTAACTTCATGATTGACTCTGAGAGTGCAACCGTGGAAGAGGAGTTGAAAGACATCATGGCTGTAGCTCTTAAAGACTACATTGCATCAGGAAGCACTATTGACGATTACATCCAAAGTTCACAAAAAGTAGGACCAAGCGTTGCTGAAGACACATTGAAAGGTGCAGTTCTGGCACTTACATTGGCTCTTATCTTCATGGGTCTTTACATTCTTGTACGATTCAGAAACTGGGCATTCTCAGCCGGTACTGTTGCAGCTCTTGCTGTTGACGCATTCTCTGTAATCGGTCTGTATTCACTTCTATGGAAAGTGATGCCATTCTCTATGGAGATTGACCAAACATTTATAGCAGCTATCTTAACCATTATTGGATACTCTATTAATGACAAGGTGGTTGTATTTGACCGTGTTCGCGAGAATTTCAATCTATATCCAAAGAGAGATCTTCGTCAATTATTCAACGATTCTATGAATGCTGTATTAGCACGTACTATCAATACAGGATTAAGTACCATTCTGGTAATCTTAGTAATCCTATTCTTTGGTGGTGATGCTGTAAGAAGCTTCGTATTTGCGATGTTCATCGGAGTTGTAGTAGGAACAATCACCAGTTTATTCCTTGCTACACCAGTTGCATTCTCAATTATGACTAAGCAAAGAGCAAAGAAAGAATTAGAAGAGAAATAATATAAGGCTTTAAATAAGCGCTTATTATAATAATTAAGAGAGCAAGTTGTGAAAACAATTTGCTCTTTTTTTGTTATATATAATAGCACAGTTATAAAAACAAATCACCAAGTATTAATTCAATTTTTTTATATGAGTACAGATTATTCCAAAATATACAAAATGCCTTTCGCAAATGTGTATCCACACTATATCAACAAGGCAGAGAGAAAAGGAAGAACAAAAGAAGAGATAGATGAAATTATATTTTGGCTAACTGGATACAATAATAGCCAATTGAAAAATATTATTGAAAATAATATAGATATTGAATCTTTTTTCTCTCAAGCCCCTCAGATAAACCCCAACTCTTCTAAAATAAAAGGTGTGATTTGTGGTTATAGAGTAGAGGAAATAGAAGAAGAATTAATACGACATATTCGTTATTTAGACAAATTGATAGATGAGTTGGCCAAAGGCAAAGCAATGGATAAAATTCTCAGACAATAGTTTGGCACAAAAATTGTATATCTCTATAATGACAAAAACTGATAGTTATGAAAAAAATTAAAACATTAATTTCAATCACACTAGTTCTATTTATTTCAATGCAGCATATATCTGCTCAAAGCAATCTTAATCAAGAACAATCGGACCCCAAGCGCAATGGCTGGATGCAAGGATTTCCACCATCGCCAGACAAAGTAATATCAGCAGCGGATGGTTCGTTCTTTAATTTTCCCTCAATGAGATACAGTATTTGTCACATTCGCGAGTTTATGCCCACAAAAACGGTAAGGGCATCAGACAGACCCATCACCCTACCCCGTGCTATTGATAATAATATAGATGAGATCAAATTCTTAACATCGAATGAAAACAAGGAGATGACATGGCACGAATCACTAGAGCGCAACTATGTGGACGGAATAATAATCTTGTATAAGGGCAAGGTGGTATATGAAAAGTATATGGGCGAACTGGAGCCCGATGGCGAACATGCAGTGATGTCGGTAAGCAAAACATTTGCCGGCACACTTGGTGCCATTCTTGTGGAAGAAGGAATATTGGACGAAAACAAAACAGCCGCAGAGTATGTGCCAGAACTAAAACAATCAGCTTTTGGTGATGCAACGGTGAGACAAATATTGGATATGACAACATCGCTCGACTATAGTGAGGATTATGCCAACCCCAATGCTGAGGTGTGGGAGTTCTC
>CAZSKF010000083.1:3182-6112 GCA_964607405.1 uncultured Proteiniphilum sp.
GGAATTGCATTTGCAGGTGGTGGGCTCAGTGCCAACTTGCTAGACTTGGCAAAATTTGGCGAGATGATTAGAAACAAAGGTTACTTTAACGGAAAACAAATAGTACCCGTGAAGGTAGTTGAAGATATTTTTGCAGGTGGCAACAAAGAGGCTTTTGCCAAGGCAGGATATAAAACTCTGGAAGGATGGAGCTATAAAAACATGTGGTGGGTATCGCACAATAAAAATGGGGCAATAAGCGCCAGAGGTGTGTATGGACAAGCGATATATATTGACCCCACAGCAGAAATGGTGATTGTGAGACAATCATCCAATCCGATAGCATCCAACACGGCCAATGATCCATTCTCACTACCGGCATATCAGGCTGTTGCAGATTATTTGATGAATAAATAAAAAAATAAATACAATGAACAAACTAGATTTATTTGACCTAAAAGGAAAAACTGCCATTATAACAGGTGGGGCAAAAGGAATTGGAAGAGCTTCGGCCATTATGCTTTCAGAATATGGAGCCAATATAGTGATAGCTGATATGGATGAAGAGGCGGCAAAAGAGACAGCACAAACTATCACCTCAAACAACAGAAAGGCTGTGTCGATAAGATGCAATGTAACAAATGATGATGACTTATTGCAATTGATTAATTGTGCTATTGAAAATTTTAAAGGTATTGATATTCTTGTCAACAATGTGGGCATTGTCGGTGGTGGCAGAGAAAACCCCTACGAAATAGATTTGAAACGCTTTAAGCAGGTGTATGAAGCAAATGTATTTAGCACCTGGCGATTATGCCAATTAGCAGCTCCGCATATGGAAAAAGGTGGATATGGCAGTATTATAAATATTTCATCAATGGCCTCAGTCAACAAAAGCCCATCAATGAGTGCATATGCCTCATCAAAAGCTGCAATTAATAATATGACTGCAAACCTGGCTCATGATTATGGAAAAGCAGGCATACGAGTTAATGCTGTAGCACCCGGTGCAATCAGAACAGATGCACTCAACAAAGTGCTAACTCCTGAGATTGAGACTAATATACTGGCACACACTCCCATCAAACGATTGGGTGAGGCTGAGGATATAGCAGGTGCTGTTTTGTATTTTGCCTCTCCCATATCACAATGGGTGAGCGGACAAACACTGTTTGTGAACGGTGGAGGCGAACAAACATTAGAATAGAGCAACAAAAAAACCACCGACCCGTCTGGGTCAGTGGTTTTATTATTTATTTCAGGATTTCAAAATTATTTTACTTCCCATCCCAATGCACTTGCTCCAAGCACAGCAGCATCGCTCTCTTTAAGTTCTGAGAACAGAACATTAACCTTATCTTTATAGATAGACAATAGGTTTTTCTCCATTGCTTCTTTGATAGGGTCCATAATCAAATCGCCTGCTCTTGCCAATCCACCAAATAGGATGATTGCCTCAGGGCTTGAGAATGCTACGAAGTCAGCAAAAGCCTCACCTAGCATTTCACCTGTAAAGTTGAAAATATCAATTGCAAGTTTATCTCCTGCTTTTGCAGCATCATAAACATCTTTTGATGTGATTTTATCAATGGGAATATTGCGCAATTGAGTATCCACATCCGATTGCAACTCTAGATATTCGCGAGCTGTGCGTGCCACACCTGTTGCAGATGTGTATGCTTCCAAACATCCTATTCTACCACAACCGCACACACGTCCCGTGTTGCGACGTACAATAACATGACCAAGCTCACCTGCAAAACCATCACTTCCATATACTAGCTGACCATTTACAACTATACCGCTACCAACACCTGTTCCAAGTGTAATCACAATGAAATCCTTCATTCCGCGGGCAGCACCATAAGTCATTTCACCAATTGCAGCTGCATTAGCATCATTTGTTAGGGCAACTGGGATACCTACTCTTTCCTCAAGCAGTTGAGCAAAAGGAATAACACCCTTCCAACGAAGATTTGGAGCAAACTCAATACTTCCGGTAAAGTAGTTGCCGTTTGGAGTTCCGGCACCTATACCTTTTATCTGATCTTTGGTTGCAGTATTTTCTATGAGTTCCTCAATTACTTCAGCCAATTCATCTAGGTAATCATTTACATCAGCATATTTTGAGGTTGCCAAGCTACCTTTACGTAAGATTTGACCTCTCTTGTCAACGATGCCTACTACGGTGTTCGTACCACCAACATCGATACCTATTGCATAAGGTTTATCCATGAGTCTTTATTTTAATATTGTTATTTGTTTTGTTGTGCAAATATACAATTAATTTATTATCCAGCTGTAATATAGTTAAATAAATTCACCCACACATACGACTCACAAATTCACTCAATATTATACCCATTATCTTATATTTTGATATATCTTTGCACACTTATTGTGTCATTTTGATACTAAACAATGCACAACACGATACATTTATAATTTTATCGCACAAACTATATTACATATTATAAAACAAACATGAAGGAAATTAAATTTTACAGCGGTGAAAACATACCGTTGGAACTACACAAAGTGAGAGTAGTGCAAAAACTGCACCTTGTACCTATTGAGCGCCGTTTGGAAGCTCTGAAAGAGGGAGGATACAACACATTTAGATTAAATACCAATGATGTGTTTTTGGATATGCTAACCGATAGCGGCACCAATGCCATGAGCGATAATCAGATGGCGGCAATGCTACAGGCTGATGATGCATATGCAGGCTCACAAAGTTTTTATAGACTAGAGAAAGCAGTAAACGAAGTATTAGGAAAGAAATACTATCTACCGGTGCACCAAGGGAGAGCTGCAGAAAACATAATTTCGAATGCATATATCAAAAAAGGCAGCGTGGTGCCGATGAACTACCACTTCACAACGGCAATGGCACACATCACTCAGTATGGCGGAAAGATAGAAGAGCTGTTGTATGACGAGGCTTATGT
>CAZSKF010000083.1:6212-10653 GCA_964607405.1 uncultured Proteiniphilum sp.
ATGGGCGAAATACTAACCACCATGACCTCATTGGCCGATTTAGTATATTTCTCGGCGCGCAAGCTTAGCTCATCCCGTGGTGGAGGTATTTGTACCGACAATTTAGAGATATATCGTGAGCTGGAAGCACTTGTGCCACTTTTCGAGGGTTTCCTTACATACGGAGGTATGTCGGTAAGAGAAATGGAGGCTATGACTGTTGGTCTGTACGAAACACTTGACGAAACAGTGATCAGTCAAAGTCCCGCCTACATTAAGTATTTGGTAGAGGCTTTAGACAAAAAGGGAGTTCCCGTTATTAAACCTGCCGGCGTATTGGGTGTTCACCTAAATGCTATGGATATTTGCAGCCACATACCGCAGCATGAATATCCGGCCGGTGCACTAGCAGCCGCTCTTTTCCTAATTTCAGGAATAAGGGGTATGGAGCGCGGATCGGTTTCAAATCAGCGTGACGAAGAGGGCAACGAAACATATGCCGATATGGAGCTTGTGAGACTTGCAGTGCCTCGTCGTGTATTCACATTATCGCAAATAAAATATGTGGAAGACCGTGTGGCGTGGCTCTACGAGAATCGTCACTTGGTGGGTGGATTGCGCTTTGTTTACGAGCCTCCTGTGTTGCGTTTCTTCATGGGCGGACTAGAGCCTATAAGTGACTGGCCTGAAAAGCTTATGGCTAAGTTTAAAGAAGATTTTGGCGAAAGTCTATAAATGATATGGGTGTAATCACCCTGTCAGCATCAAAATAAAAAAGGCGTGAAACTAATTTCACGCCTTTTTGGTATATAATAAAAACTATTCCTAGTATTCGTTCCAGCTCTTAATGCCCAACTCATCCTCATCAACAGTGCAGAATGCAGTGATAAAGGCTGAAGCCAAACGAGCATTTGTGATAAGAGGGATATTGTAATCAACAGCCGCACGACGAATCATGTAACCATTAGTTAGCTCGCGCTTGGTGATATCCTTAGGAATATTGATAATCAAATCAAACTTCTTGCCGGTTATCATATCCAATATGTTGTTGTCACCTTCCTCATCAGGCCAGTTAACTTCAGAAGCGGCTATGCCATTGTCGTTCAAGAACTTTTTGGTTCCGTGACTTGCATGCAAATCATATCCTTTGGCATGAAGAAGCTTGCAAGCCTCAAGCAGGTCAACTTTAGACTTAACCTCACCTGAAGAAATCAGGATACTTTTCTTTGGATAGTGATATCCCACAGAAAGCATTGATTTGAGTATAGCCTCGTTGAAGTCGTCGCCAATACAGCCCACCTCGCCCGTAGAAGCCATATCAACACCAAGAATTGGGTCGAACTTGTGTAAACGAGAGTATGAGAACTGTGATGATTTAACACCGATGTGATCTAGATCGAAAGCATTTCCGTCAGGCTTCTCGTACGGTGCATCCAATATTACGCGAGTGGCAGTATCAATGAAGTTGCGTTTTATAACTTTTGATACAAACGGGAACGAGCGCGAAGCACGCAAGTTACACTCGATAACCTTTATCTCATTGTTCTTTGCAAGGAACTGAATGTTGAAAGGACCTGTGATATTTAATTCTTTAGCAATTTGTCGTGAAATCTTTTTCACTCGACGCATTGTTTCGAAATATATTTTTTGAGCTGGGAATACCAAGGTTGCGTCTCCTGAGTGAACTCCGGCAAACTCAACGTGCTCTGAAATTGCATATTCTACAATCTCGCCATTTTTTGCCACGGCATCCATCTCTATCTCTTTTGCATTAAGCAAGAACTCTGACACTACCACCGGGAATTCTTTTGAAACCTTAGCGGCCATATCCAGGAAGCGGTGCATTTGCTCCTTGTTGTACGACACATTCATTGCCGCACCCGACAGAACATACGAAGGACGAATCAATACAGGGAAACCTACTTCATCTACAAAGTCGTCAACCTCATCATAGCTCGAAAGTTCTTTCCAGCGTGGTTGGTCGATGCCCAGTTCGTCAAGCATTGCCGAGAACTTATGACGGTTTTCAGCACGATCGATAGATTGTGCCGAAGTGCCAAGCACTGTCACATTCTGACGATCAAGCTTCATTGCCATATTATTTGGAATCTGTCCACCCATCGATACGATAACACCTTTTGGAGACTCGATGTCGGCAATATCAAGTGTACGCTCAAATGTCAACTCATCAAAGTATAGGCGATCGCACATGTCATAGTCTGTTGACACAGTTTCGGGGTTGTAGTTTATCATCACCGATTCGTATCCCAAGTTGCGCGCCGTTTGCACAGCATTAACCGAGCACCAGTCAAACTCAACCGACGAGCCAATGCGATATGCACCCGATCCCATCACTATCACCACCTCTTTGCCTGTTCTGGCAGGTGTGTAGTGTTCTATATCTCCATAAGTGAAATACAAATAGTTTGTATTATCAGGATCTTCTGATGCTATGGTGTTGATGCGTCCCACTTTTGGAGTCACGCCCAACTCTTTACGTCTGCTGCGCACACGCAAAAGCTCTTCTTCCATTGTGCTGTCAGGTTGCTCTACGTATCTTGCAATTTGGAAGTCAGAGAAACCAAGTCTCTTAGCCTCAGCCAATACATCGGCAGGAAGCTCTTCAATCTTGCTATATTCGCTCAACACTTTTGTGTATTGATAGATATTGTCAAGTTTTTCGAGGAACCATTTATCTATTTTTGTAAGCTCCACAATTTGGTCAATAGTATAACCTTTTTCAAAAGCATCAGCTATTGCAAAGATTCTAAGGTCGGTGGGGTTAGACAGCGATTTCTCAACATCATCAAACGTTAGGTCGCGATTACCAACAAATCCGTGCATACCCTGACCAATCATTCTCAAACCTTTTTGAATGATTTCTTCGAATGAAAGACCAATCGACATGATCTCCCCAACCGATTTCATTGACGAACCAATCTCGCGGCTCACACCATCAAATTTGGTAAGGTCCCATCGAGGAATTTTCACAATCATGTAATCAAGCTCAGGCGCTTTGTATGCCGAGTATGGAGTGCCCATCTCGCCAATCTGATCAAGCGTGTATCCCAAAGCTAGCTTGGTAGCTACAAATGCAAGCGGATATCCCGAAGCTTTTGAAGCCAATGCAGAAGAACGGCTCAATCGAGCATTGATTTCGATAATACGATAATCATTAGTCTCGGCATTAAAACCATATTGGATATTACACTCTCCCACTATACCAATGTGACGCACCACGCGGCTAGCCACATCCTCAAGCATTTTCACCTGGTCATCAGTAAGCGTGATAATTGGAGCCACTACAATACTTTCACCGGTGTGAATTCCAAGCGGGTCGAAGTTTTCCATAGGAACCACAGTAAAGCAATGGTCGTTTTTGTCTCTGATTACCTCAAATTCAATTTCTTTCCATCCCTTAAGGCTCTCCTCTACCAATATCTGTTTTGAAAAAGAAAAAGCACTTTCGCACAACTCCTTAAAGTCAGCCTCGTTGTCGCAAATACCAGACCCCATACCACCAAGAGTATAAGCCGAGCGCACCATTACCGGGAAACCAATCTCTTTGGCAGCCCTGTATGCGTCTTCCATAGTCTCTACTGCTTGAGAAACCGGAGTTTTGGCATCTATTTCGTTTAGCTTTTTCACAAAAAGGTCTCTGTCTTCTGTTACCATGATAGTTTCAACAGAAGTACCAAGTACCCTCACATCATATTTTTCTAAAACACCCGACTCATATAGCTCGGTACCACAGTTTAGAGCCGTTTGACCACCAAATGCAAGAAGAATGCCATCAGGCTTTTCTTTCTTGATAACTTTTTCCACAAAAAAAGGCGTAATCGGAAGAAAATAAACTGTATCCGCTACGCCCTCAGAGGTTTGAATTGTTGCAATGTTCGGGTTAATAAGAATCGTTTCGATGCCCTCTTCTTTCAAAGCCTTCAATGCTTGTGAACCAGAATAATCGAACTCTCCAGCCTGCCCTATCTTAAGAGCACCCGACCCTAGTAAAATTACTTTTTTGATTGATTTATCCATTTAGATTGAAATAATATAATGTGATATCTATTGTATCCCTAAAAAGATGCTGTCAAATTTATATCCATTATAGCTACATCTTCGTTGCTTTCACATAATATATATGATATATATGATATGTATGGACACATTTGAACAACGAGTGCAAAATTACAAAAAAAAGCTATATGAAAAACCAGAATCCGTTTTAAATTTCAAATATTAAATGGTTTTTACTTTATGATTGATTTTGGATTCGAAGGCGCATTTGGTGGTTAGCCCGAGAACTTGAATAGTTTTAGATGCAATTCTCGAGGTGGTCAAAAAAAATATACTTTTAAGCCTGTGTTTTCATACCTATCCAAATTGTATTTTTCTCGCAAAAATGATTTTTCACCTGGTCCAATATTGGAAAATGATGTCAAAGATGTTTTTCCTACCATTC
>CAZSKF010000084.1:0-10290 GCA_964607405.1 uncultured Proteiniphilum sp.
ACCGAATTGTGGAGAGCGATTATCAAATGAGCGATATCAAAGTAGGAGTCAGCAGGATCTTGAATGTGTTGCGCCGTTCCATCGACAACTATCCATACAAGCGACCCGCAAAAGGCACTTTTCTTGATATCTGTATTCGCAACAATGAAGAGATTATCAGACGTTTAAACAAAATACGCCCACACGTTCACAAACTAAATAAGAATGACATATCAGAAAAAGATAAGTCAATGCTTATTGAATTGTGGCAAGACCTGAAAAGTGTTACAGACTACTATCTAATTAAAGAGAATATACTATTCCCTCTTGCCGAGAATCATCTTAGCGACTACAGATGTGTAGCCGTTATGTGGTCCATACACGACGACATCAGACGCAACCTCAACTATTTAATAGACCTACTGTCAACAGACGGCTACGAACTAAGTGACGTAAACCGACTCATAGGCGACTTATTCTTCGACATCAATGCAATAGTATTTAGAGAAGAAAAGCTATTATATCCATTTATTGAAAAAAACATTCCTTCACAAGCAATTGAAGAACTATGGAATGAAAGTGTCGAATCTGGATTTCCATATTACACACCCGAATTGAAAGAAAAAACCGCATCAAAGAATGAGTTGAAAGCAAACCTAGTTGATTTAAAAAGTGGGCAACTAACAGCCGATCAGCTAATTCTACTATTCAATCATCTACCCGTTGATATCACATTTGTAGATGAATACGATAGAGTAAGATTCTTTTCAACTCCTAAGGAGAGAATTTTTCACAGAACAAATGCAATAATTGGTCGCGATGTGCACAATTGCCATCCAAAAGAGAGCGTGCATGTGGTAGATAAAATAATTAAATCATTCAGAGACGGCACCAAAGACACAGCCACATTCTGGATAAGCATGAGAAGTGGACAAAGAGTATTGATACAATACTTTGCACTAAGAAACGATCAAAATGAATATAAAGGAGTTATAGAAGTAACACAAGAAATAAGCGAAATACAAGAGCTTGAAGGAGACAGAAGAATCTTAGACTGGGAAGATTAAAACAATCTAGCAAAAATAACAATGAACAACAAACTATTACTAGCAGCCACAGCTATAGGCAGTTTGTCAGCCCCTTTGGCAGCACAGCAACACACCAATATAGTACTAATCAATTTGGATGATGCCGGATATGGAGATTTTTCATACAATGGTGCATACGGATACACAACACCCAATATTGACAGGATGGCAGCCGAAGGAGTACAATTCTCCCATTTTCTGGCAGCACAACCCATCAGCGGCGCATCACGTGCGGGACTACTCACAGGATGCTACCCAAATAGAATAGGATTTGCAGGGGCCCCAATGCCCAATTCCGAATTTGGCATACACCCTGATGAAATGACAATTGGCGAACTGCTAAAACAAAAAAAATACAGTACTGCTATATTTGGAAAATGGCACTTGGGTGACTCACATCAATTTCTGCCACTTCAAAACGGATTCGATGAATATTATGGACTACCCCACTCTAACGATATGTGGCCAAACCATCCACAACAAGGCACTGTATTCAGTTTTCCCGACCTTCCCACCATCGAGAGCAACAAAGTAGTAGGATACAATACCGACCAGTCACAATTCACTACCGATTATACAACCAAGTCTGTTGATTTCATAAAGCTAAATAAAGACAAGCCTTTCTTTCTATACTTGGCACATTCCATGCCACACGTGCCGCTGGCAGTTTCAAGCAAGTTTGAAGGCAAAAGCGAACTAGGGCTCTATGGCGATGTGATGATGGAACTAGACTGGAGCGTAGGACAAATTCTGGAAACACTCAGAGAACTAAAGCTGGAAGAAAACACATTAGTGATTCTCACATCCGACAATGGTCCATGGGCAAACTATGGCAACCATGCAGGATCAACAGGAGGATTGCGTGAAGCTAAAGCCACCACCTTTGATGGAGGCAACCGAGTGCCCTGCATAATGCTTTGGAAAGGAGTAACAAAAAGCGGCACAGTGTGCAACAAACTCACATCCAATATAGACCTGTTTCCAACATTTGCAGAAATCACCGGAGCACCAATGTCTGAAAATACCATAGACGGAGTAAGCATACTATCGCTGATAAAAGGAGAGAATCAAACGACACCACGCGAATCATTTGTATATTATCTTAACAAAAATGACCTTGAGGCAGTAACTGATGGCAACTTCAAACTCATTTTTCCTCACCGATATGTAACATACGGCGAACACCTCCCTGGTAACGATGGTATGCCGGGCGGGTTAACCACCAAAAACATAGATAAACCCGAACTGTACGACCTGCGTCGAGACCCGGGCGAAAGATATAACGTGATTTCCCAATACCCCGAAGTGGTAATAAAACTCACCGAGATTGCAAACCACTATCGCAACGAACTGGGAGATAATCTGACACTTAAAAAGGGAAAAAACAACCGACTACCAGGTTACGCAAAAGACTATAAATGATTATGAAAAATTTCGCACTATTCAACATAGGCATGCTTGCGCTATCAGGCACAGCATGTACATCTCAAAAGGCAAAAACAAATCAAACCGAACGCCCTAATATTTTATTCATTTTGTCGGATGATCATACATCGCAATCATGGGGAGTGTATGGCGGTATTCTTAGCGAATATGCTAAAAATGAAAATATAAAAGCACTGGCCCAACAAGGCTGCGTACTCGACAATGCATTTTGCACCAACTCCATATCCGTGCCCAGTCGCGCCTCAATAATAACAGGTGCATACAGTCATAAAAACGGAGTTTACACTCTTGATGACGCCATCAACCCACAAGCCGACAACATAGCCAAGAAACTACAAGCAGGAGGATATCAAACCGCACTCATTGGCAAATGGCATTTAAAGAAAGAACCTACAGGATTCGATCACTACGAAGTTTTTTATGATCAAGGCGAATATGTAAACCCAACATTCAAATCAGCACAAAACTGGATTGACGACGACCAGGGTGATAACGGAGTAATGGTGGAAGGTTTTTCAACCGATATCGTTACCGACAAAACAATCAACTGGATAAAGAACCGCGACACATCAAAACCATTTATGATGTTTTGTCACTTCAAAGCCACCCACGAACCGTGGGACTTCCCCGAACGCAACAAACACCTTTACGACGGAGTAGTATTCCCCGAACCACACAATATGATGGAGTTTGATCAGGAGACATCAGGCCGTGCATTTCCCGGGCAGCAACTAGAGAATATGGCTTGGCGATGGGAGACAGCATCCAAAGATCCCGACGCATGGTGGTGCAGATATCCCGAACTGCCATTCTCAAGAGGTGATATGAATAAAGAAGACGCACGTCGCGCCACATACCAAAAACTAATTCGCGACTATCTGAGATGCGGAGCCACTATTGATGACAATATTGGAAGACTAATGGAAATGCTTGACCAAGAAGGGCTAGCCGAAAATACTATAGTAGTATATGTATCAGATCAAGGATACTTTTTAGGCGAACATGGCTTCTTCGACAAACGAATGATGTATGAAGAGTCACTCCGAATGCCATTTGTGATACGATACCCTAAAGAAATAAAGCCAGGAACACGAAATGATGATATCATTCTAAATATAGACTTTGCCGCACTGCTTGCAGATTATGCCCAAGTTGAAGCACCGGAACTATCACAAGGCCAAAGCTTCAGAGAAAACCTAAAAGGCAATACACCAAGCGATTGGCGGCAAAGCATGTATTATAGATATTGGACTCAACACAAAATACGCCCTGCACATATGGGAGTTAGAGACCAGCGCTACAAACTAATGTACCTATATGGCGATCCGCTTAATATGACAGGATCAGAAAAAGAAGCAATAGAGCCATCGTGGGAGTTTCATGACCTATTGAGAGATCCTTACGAAGACTACAACGCCTACAATGATGAAGAATATCAAGACGTAATAGCCCAACTCAAACAAGAAATGCAAAAGCTAAGAGAGCAAACGGGCGACACCGACGGCGTATTTAATATAAGTAAATAAAATATTAGCAACCAACAAATTATAAAACACATCAAAACTATGAGCAAAACAATAGTACAATTTCTAAATGAAGCGGTCGAGAAATTTTCCACCCGACACTTTTTGTTCGAAGCACGCAAAGGAGTAGAATACACCTCCCTCACATATAAAGAAGTGCAAACCAAATCACAAGAGTTTGCCGCAGGACTCATAGCATTGGGTGTGCAGCCCGGCACCAGGGTAGCACTTATTTCAGAAGGAAAAAACAACTGGATAATCGGCGAGCTCGGAGTACTTCACGCCGGTGCTATTTGTGTTCCGCTATCGGTCAAGCTAGACACAGAACACGATATATCATTCAGACTCAACCACTCCGAAAGTACAGTGGTGATAGCCTCCGACCAACAAATTGCCAAAATAAGACCAATGAAAAAGGCATTTGATACGGTAAAACAATATATCTTAATCGATCCCGAAGAAAATATTCAGGATGACGAGATACTATTTGATACCGTTCTGGATAATGGCAAACGCCTGCTAAAAATGAATCCACAGACACTAACAGAAAGAGTAGAAGCACTAACGCCCGACACACTTTCAAATATTTCATACACATCAGGCACAACTGCCAACCCCAAAGGAATAATGCTCTCTCACGGAAACTATGTATGCAATGCAGAGCAGGCAGTTGAACATCTGAACGGCATTCCTTCCCATTTCCGTCAACTGTTAATCATCCCTTGGGATCACTCCTTTGGTCACACAGCAGGCATATACGCATTTATGAAATGTGGCGCTTCAATAGCATCAGTAGCAATGGGCAAAACATCAATGGAAGTACTGCGCAACGTTCCCAAAAGCTTGAAAGAGATAAATCCACACCTCATTATGAGCGTACCGGCACTAGCCACCAACTTCCGAAAAAACATAGAAACAGGAATAGAAAAGCAAGGAGAAAAAGCAAGCAAACTCTTCAAGAAAGCACTTAAGGTGGCATACGAATACAACAAAGAAGGATTCAACAAAGGTGGCGGTGCCAAATTCTGGCTAAAACCCCTTTATGCATTCTACGATAAAGTTCTTTTCTCTAAGGTACGAAACTCATTCGCAAGCAACATGCAATTCTTCATCGGCGGCGGTGCACTATTAGATATTGAGCTACAACGCTTTTTCTATGCTATAGGCATCCCCATGTATCAGGGTTACGGACTATCGGAAGCAACACCCATTATTTCGGCCAACAGCCCGCATGCACACAAGCTAGGCTCGTCAGGCAAGCCCGTTCCGAATATGGAGATACAAATAGTTGACGATAATCTCAAAGAAGTCCCAACCGGACAAAAAGGAGAAATCATCATCAAAGGAGGCAACGTAATGAAAGGATATTGGAAAAATCCTGAAGCAACAGCCGAAACTATAGTTGACGGATGGCTACGCACCGGCGACATGGGATATATCGACAGCGACGGATACCTATACGTACTGGGACGCACCAAGTCGTTATTAATTAGCAACGATGGAGAAAAATTCTCACCAGAAGGAATAGAAGAGTCAATCATGGCAAAATCACCGTTTATAGATCAGATAGTTCTATACAACAATCAGGCACCATACACCACTGCACTAATAGTTCCCAACGTTGCAGAAGTAAAGAAACATACCAGTGATGCCACACAAGCAGCAAAACTAATAGAATCCGAAATTGCCAAATACCTCAAAGGTGGCGAGTTCGAAACAATGTTTCCACACAGATGGATACCTGCAGGCTTTGCCATAATCGGCGAACCATTTTCAGAGCAAAACGGAATGGTCAACTCCACAATGAAAATTGTTAAGCATAAGGTTTACGAAATATACGACGAAAGAATCCAACAACTTTACACCCCTGAAGGAAAAGTTGCCACATCACCGTATAATAAAGAAGTTCTGGAAAACCTGCTCAAATAACACATCATGTAGTTCATCTTAACAACATATTTCAGCCCTCTCAGCATCACAATTAACTGCTCAGAGGGCTGTTTTATGTCTGCGTTACCGCTACAAATCACCCCTTATCGCAAATAGGCACCATAGGCTGTCCATAAATCAAACTTGAACCTATATCTTTGTAAAACGTTCTAATGAAAAAATGTAACTAAACAAAAATAAAAACAAATGGGAATTATTAAAAGCATACTAGACACCGATTTATATAAATTCACAACAAGCTATGCTTATTCAAAACTTTTTCCACGCGCCTATGGCGAATTTCAATTTGTGGACAGAAACGACTTCGACTACCCTGAGGGATTCGACAAGCTACTGATTGAAGAACTAGGCAAAATGTCGGAGCTACGCCTAACAAAAGGTGAAGAGGAATTTGTAAAAGAAAAAATGCCTTACCTCCCGCCCATCTATCTCGATTTTCTAAAAGGATTCAGATTTGACCCGTCGGAAGTGGACGTGCGACTTGAAAACAAAAAACTAAAAATAAACGCCACAGGATTATTATACCGCATCACTATGTGGGAAACACCAATATTGGCAACCGTTTCCGAACTATATTTCCGCGAAACAGGCAAATCACCCGACACAACATATCTGGAAGAGGCCGCAATAGAAAAAGCAGAAAAGATGAAAGAAAACAATATAGTCTTTTCACTATTTGGCATGAGACGCCGCTTCAGCTTTGATGTTGAAGACAAAATCACCAAGCTAATGAAAGAACATGCAGGCGACTCCTTCTTCGGAACAAGTAATGTGTATCTTGCATACAAGCACAACCTAAATGTATCGGGCACACACCCCCACGAATGGGTGCAATTTCACGGCTCCATTTATGGATACAAAATGGCCAATTTCATGTCGATGGAAAACTGGATCAACGTATATGACGGTGACTTGGGAACAGTACTAACCGACACATACACCACCGATGTATTCTTGCGCAACTTTAGCAAAAAGCATGCGGCCCTATTCACCAGCCTCCGTCAGGATAGTGGCGATGCCCTCACATTTGTGGACAAAGCCATAAAGCGATATGAGGAACTTAGGATAAACCCCAAATTAAAATATATAGTATTCTCAGACAGCCTCAATGTTGAAAAAGCAATAGACATTAAAAACTATTGTGGCGACCGCATAGGCGCAACATTTGGCATTGGCACCAACCTCACAAACGATGTTGGCAATGGCATTTCAGGATTAAATATTGTAATGAAACTATTCAGATGCAAGATGACCCCAAAAGACAGCTGGCACGAGTGCGTAAAGCTATCAGATGTAACGGGTAAACACACAGGCAGCCCAAAAGAAATAGAACTGGCACAACAGACATTAGGGTTAAAATAAACACTTTGTGATATTAATATAAAGATTGCTATCTCTGTAATTATGCTTCAGAAATAGCAATCTTTTTTATTTCTAATCAATCACATACTCATACTTCGATTCATTTCCCACACCATCAGTAACAGTAAACTCAAAATGAAGCTTCTGCCCCTTTGGCAACCTCGAACTATCAAACACATAAGTATAAACCGGCGATTTCATATCATGCGTAAACAATACAAACTCACCATTAATAGTACCCCTGAAGTGAGCCACACCACTTAAATTATCACTCAGTCTAATCTGTATTTTTCTATTAGATTTCCAAGTAGCAGGATTAACAGGAGTTATAACAGGCGGCACATCATCATACGCAATAGCATAACTACGCCCGAGTTCACGCACAAACGCCTCAATGCCACCATTTGTATAAACACCACCAACCCAAGAAGCGCGACCGGTTACATCCACCAACCCATATTGCTTTTTATTCTCAAGAGTATCAGTTTTCATTTTTATCCACAACTTAGCATTGTTGTGCAATGGCACAGGCGTAGCATTCACCTGAATAATATCCGAAAGATATTTGTCCGACGAAGTACGAACAGGCGAAAAATAAAAATCATCATAAAGATTCAGTCTCGGAATATCCAATACAAAATCAGTATCTACAAATGTATTATGAAAATTATACGACATAAAGTTCAAACTCTCCCTCCCGTCAACAACAGCCTGTTTCTCACCAACAATCACAAACGAGTACACCAACACATTACCATGATGATCCTCCAACTCATATCTCAATCGATAATTGCGCTCCTCATCAATAGTGACAAAACCACTATTTGTAGAACTATAAAACGGAAGCTTATTACCAGGCTCAACAAACGATTTCATATAAAACGACTTTCTAAGTCGCCAATCCTCATAATCCACCAACGAATTAAGCATCCTCGTATCGGCAAATGAATACCTGTTTATAGACTGAGCAAACACCTGCTCCTCATCCACATAAAGCCTCACATGCTTCACACCATATATATTATGCTGCCCATTCATTCTATCGTAAGCCTTCACACCAACACCTACTTTGCCCCATGCCCTTATAGTTTGCCCCAAAGCCAATGGAACACCCTGACCATTTTTAGACACATCAAGCCTCAACGGGTTATTACTCCCATTCACCACACCTTTACCCTTAACCGGGTAAAAAGCGATACCCCTCAAGTCAGGCTTTTGAGTATCGGCAACGGTGCGATCAAAAAAGTTGAGCGGATCAATTGGATCCTGCGTCTCAGTATCCCTCACCTCAAAATGCAAGTGCGGGCCACCCGAACTACCCGTATTGCCACTCAAAGCAATCTGCTCACCCCTTTTCACAGGCAGCAACCCCTCCTCAGGATACAACTCAATTCTATAACTCTCCCTTTCATACTGTTGCGCCTCAACATAAGCCGCAATATCCTTCGCAAAACTATTCAAGTGACCATACACAGACGTGTGTCCAGTTTCGGGATGCTTAACATACAAAGCCAAACCATACCCACCCGGCGACACACTAATACGGGATACATACCCATCCGCAATCGACAAAATAGGCTTATTCACCACCTGCTGCGTTTTATAATCCAAACCAGAGTGAAAATGATTAGCCCTCAACTCACCAAAATTAGCACTCAGAGCAATTGGCACATCAACAGGGTTAGCATACTGTTGCCCAAAAGCATCAAAACACCAGCTACCCACTACAATAGCGGCAGCCAGTGTTATCTTATTTATCTTCATTATATAATTATTTATTCAGTTTTCTTATACCTCAACAACCTCAAAGCGTTAAACACCACCACCAGCGTAGAACCCTCATGAAGCACCACCGCCACCGCCATATTAGCCAAACCAAAAATAGTAGCAGGAATAAGCACAGCAACCATGCCAAGACTTATCCAAAGGTTTTGTTTAATAATCTGTCTCGTTTTGCGGCTCAGCCCAATAGCAAAGGGTATAACATCAAGTTTATCACTCATCAAAGCCACATCAGCCGTTTCCAAAGCCACATCCGAGCTGGCAGCCCCCATAGCAATACCCACAGTACTGTGAGCCATAGCAGGCGCATCGTTCACACCATCACCCACCATTGCCACTTTCTGCTCATTCACCTTCAAGCTCTTTATAGCACTCACCTTCTCCTCAGGCAGCAAACCACCCCAGGCATCCGTAATACCAATTTCACCGGCCACCGCATTTGCCACCTTCTGATTATCACCCGTAAGCATAATCATACGTTTGATACCCAATGCACCAAGTTGCTGCAAAGTACCCTTTGCCTCAGGTCGCGACACATCCATCAAAGCAATTATACCCACATATCTATCATTTTGCCGCACCAGCATAGTAGTGTTACCACTCTCGGCCAACTGCTGCATCTGATTCACAATCTCCTCCGTCGGCTTTATTTGGTCCACACCCTGATGCAATGCCAAATTACCAATATATACAATATGGCCATCAATATCAGCCCTCACACCCATTCCAGCTATCGACTCCATATTTTGAGCAACCATTCCCGGGCTTCCATCCAAACGCTCAGTACCATCTCTCACAATAGCACGCGCCAGCGGATGATCACTCAAAGCCTCCACTGCCACCGAAATCTGTAAAAGCTCCGTTTCCGAACTTCCGTCAAAAGCAATTACCTCCGTCAATTTTGGTTTACCCTCAGTAAGAGTACCAGTCTTATCAAAAGCAATTGCCGACAGCATACCCAAATCCTCAAGTGGTCTGCCACCTTTAATAAGCACACCACCCTTGGCAGCACGAGCCACACCACTCAACACCGCACTTGGCGTAGAAATAGCCAATGCACAAGGGCTAGATGCCACAAGCACCGTCATAGCCCTATAAAAACTATCATTAAAAGTTTCGTCGATAACCAAAAATGCACCCAGCAGCACAACCACCAGAGC
>CAZSKF010000085.1:0-4652 GCA_964607405.1 uncultured Proteiniphilum sp.
CCAATTTATCATAATTCTCAAAGTTTTAAAATGTTATTGTCTTCTGTTTCTTGTTCTAAGAAAAGAAATAATTCCGATTAAGAGTATTATAACAAATGCAACCCCAATATAGTTGAACATTGCCGCAACTCCGTCGTTTTTTCCGTATGAATGTAGGCCGCTAAGAAAGAAGTTTACACCAAAGAATGTCATCAAAACAGATGCAAAAGCTATTACTGATGCAAAATTAAACGACCAGTTGCTAAACCATTTGCCTACTAGGTGTAGGTGTATTACCACGCTGTATATCACCACCGTGATGAGTGCCCAGGTTTCTTTTGGATCCCAGCTCCAGTATCTTCCCCACGACTCATTGGCCCACACACCACCCAAAAATGTGCCGATGGTGAGTAGTGACAATCCCACAAGCAATCCCATATTATTAATAATGCTTATTTCTTTTATTCGCAGCTGAGTTTTCTTGTTGCCGTCGGTAAATGTCATGATTAACAGGTTCACTAATCCCATCATAAAGCCTATGCCAAAAAATCCGTAGGCTGCCACAATTACCGCTACGTGTATCATTAGCCATGGCGACTTGAGCACGGGCACTAGTGTGGTGATTTCGGGATCCATCCAATGGAGGCCCGACACAAATAAGATGAGGGCACTAAACACAATGGAGAGCGACAAGGCCAAGTTGCTTTTGCGGGCAAATACAAGCCCCGCCAGGGCAGTAGCCCACGACACATAAACCATGGTTTCGTAAGAGTTGCTCCAGGGTGCATAGCCCGATATATACCACCTTAGGCCCATACCATATGCATGATATATAAAGCCTAGGATGATGCCGATAGTTAATATGGATGTTAGTTTCTTCATCCATGGCTTTTCGGCAAACATGTATGCAAATGATATTATAAGAAGAAGGAAGCCTAACACAAAGTATATAAGACGCACGTGCGAGAATATATTTTGCTTGTTGTAGGCTATTTCTTTCACAATCTTCTTAGAGTTGATAAGTTGCGCTGCGTCATTCTTATTTTGATAGTCCGTAATGGTGCTCAAGATAATATCGGGCTGGTCCCAATCATTAGTCTGCATAGACTCTGTCACCTCCGATATATAAAACATATAGGAGCGCGACACAAATAATGAATCTTCGCGTGCAAACACTCCCGTCAGGTCATCACCCGGTGCATACCATGTATGGTTGGGGTCTTGTGCATCCGGAAACAGGGCCGGTATCTGATGGTTGATCAACAGAAACATTATATTGATTTGTTCATCAAGCTTTATCAGGTCTTTATCAAACTTAGATCTGTCTTGAACCGGTTTTTGATAAATCTTCTCCACATCGTTAAGCAATTTATAATTGCCTCTGTCGTCAAATAATTGTGAATAGGATACTCCGCCCTCTGTCAATTGATATTTCTCGATTATCTCTTTGTTTCTGCATTTCAAAAACTCTATCTGCATCCACATATCGGGCATGGCTATCAGGCTTATCATAAATTGATCGGGGGTCATTGTGCCCACTTTATCACTTCCGTGAAGTTTGCGCAATATTTCAGACGAGAAGCTGTTCATTGGCATCACCCGTCCGCGAAGTTGCACGGGCACTTTTCCAAACTTTTGTGCATGTGTTATATTTGGCGCATGGCGTTCTATTGCCATAAAGGTGGCATGCTTTGAAAAATCCTTGGCTGATATTGATGTGGTGACAAGGGCAAACAGGGCTAGGAGCTTGATTTTGTTTTGCACCTGTTTGAGCTGTTTGTTTAACTGCCAGAATCTGGAGTTGGGCATTACAAACATCATCACAAAGCCTATTAGCAACATTGTGTATCCAAAATAGGTGATGTTGCGTCCTGCCACATCTTGGTTTACAGATAATACGGTACCCAATTCATCTTCATCATACGAGGCTTGAAACAATCTATAGCCTTTGATGTCGAACACATTATTCATAAACACTTTGGTTTCTATTACCTCATCATCCGAGTATATTATCAAATCGCTTTCGTATGATGAAGGGCTTTCCGAGCCGGGATATCTTATCAAATGAAACTCTTTGAGCTCTAGCACAAAGGGCAGTTCGTGCACACTTACGTCTTTTGTGGTGTGTATCACCATTGTGTTTGTTTTCTCTCCCTCTCTAATATGCACTGTGCCCTCTTTGCCAAAGATATGGGTTACCATGGCTCCAACAAGTATTACCATTAGGGATAAGTGCAAGACTATCATTCCCCACCTTTTGTCTTGTATAAAACGCTTTTGCATGAGTGCCAAAAAGAAGTTGATTACCAACAATAGCTGCACCGCAAAAAATGATGGTGAGTAGTATATTATAATTTTGGCTGCCGTGGTGCTTACTGATTCTTCTATAAAAGTTCCCACTGCCATCATTAGGGCATAGAGCAATAATAAGATAAGTGTGGTTTTGTATGATGATAAAATCTGCTTGATCTTTTCCATATTTTATTATGTGATTTTTATTTGTGATACCATAGGGCCGTGTGTCGGCAATCAATCGACAACAAAGATATTCAATTAAATGGCATTGCAAATTATTTTATAATGAACATTAACTGCAACAAAATGACAAATAAAATTACTAATTTTGTCATTAATACAAACACTTTATTATAATTGACTGAAAATGAGAAAATGGCGTATTGAAGATTCTGAAGAACTGTACAACATTGACGGATGGGGAAATGGTTATTTTTCTATCAACGAAAAAGGAAATGTACAGGTTAGTCCTCGCAAGAAGAACGGCAATAGTGTTGATCTTAATGAATTGATGCGAGAACTTTATCTTCGTGATGTATCGGCTCCCGTGCTTATCCGATTTCCTGAAATTTTGGATAATAGAATCGAAAAGATTTCTACTTGCTTCAAAATTGCTTCGAAGGAGTATGGATATGATGCGCAAAATTATATAGTATATCCCATCAAGGTTAACCAGATGAGACAGGTGGTGGAGGAACTTGTGTCACACGGCAAGAAGTTTAACATTGGTTTGGAGGCTGGCTCAAAACCTGAGTTGCATGCTGTATTGGCTATCAACACCGACATCAATTCTATCATCATTTGCAATGGTTACAAAGATGAGAGCTACATAGAGCTTGCTTTGCTGGCACAAAAGATGGGCAAGCAGGTGTTTATTGTAGTTGAAAAAATAAATGAGCTTAAGCAAACTATCAAAATAGCTAAACGACTTAAAGTAAAACCCAATATCGGTATTCGCATCAAGCTGGCTAGCTCTGGCAGCGGCAAATGGGAAGAATCAGGAGGTGACGGAAGTAAGTTTGGCTTAAACTCGAGCGAATTGCTGGAGGCTCTTGAAATGCTAAAGGAAGAGGAAATGACGGAGTGTTTCCGCTTGATTCACTTCCATATTGGCAGCCAAATTACAAAAATCAGACGTATCAAAACTGCTTTGCGTGAGGCGGCTCAGTTTTATGTGGAGCTACATGCACTTGGGTTTAATATTGAGTTTACCGATATAGGTGGCGGCTTGGGTGTGGACTATGATGGCACACGCTCGTCGTATAGCGAAAATAGTATCAACTATTCTATCCAAGAGTATGTTAACGACTCGGTGTTTGCATTTGTGGATGCTGCCAACAAAAACAATATCCCTCATCCAAAGATTATTACCGAATCGGGGCGTGCGCTAACTGCTCATCACTCGGTGTTGGTGTTTGAGGTACTTGAAACTGCCAGCATGCCCGAATGGGAAGAAGAGATTGAGATAAAGGAGGATGACCACGAACTTGTGAAAGAGTTGTACAAAATATGGGATTCGCTTACTCAGCCCCGTATGCTGGAGGCGTGGCACGATGCTCAGCAAATTAGAGAAGAATCGCTGGATATGTTTAGCCTTGGCATGCTGGATTTGAAAACCAGAGCGCAGGTTGAGAAGCTTTATTTCTCAATTGCTAAGGAGATTAATATTGTTATCAATCGTGCTAAGCATGCACCGGAAGAGTTGCGTCAGTTGGCTTCTTTATTGCCCGACAAGTATTTCTGCAACTTCTCATTATTCCAATCACTACCCGACTCGTGGGCTATAGATCAGGTGTTCCCCATCATTCCTATCCACAGATTGGATGAGAGACCTGAAAGAACTGCCACATTGCAGGACATAACTTGCGACAGTGATGGAAAGATAGCTACATATATCTCGAAGGGAGGAAGCAATAGTCCTTACCTACCTGTGCATTCGCTTAATAAAGATGAGTCGTACTACCTTGGTGTTTTCCTTGTGGGAGCATATCAAGAAATATTGGGCGACTTGCACAACCTGTTTGGTGATACCAACGTGGTGCATATATCAACTTCCGAAAGTGGATACAAAATTGAACAGGTGATTGATGGCGAAACCGTTGAGGATGTGCTTGAGTATGCTCAGTATAATGCCAAGAAACTGGTAAGAACGGTGGAGACATGGGTGATGAGCTCTGTGAAACAGGGACGCATCTCTCTGGATGAAGGTAAAGAGTTTTTATCTAACTATCGCTCCGGATTGTACGGATACACTTATCTTGAGTAATATCCAATCATTGAGTTTGTAAAATAAAAAACTGCCTCAACGCTATCACTTGATAGTCTGTTGAGGCAGTTTTGCTTTTTATATCTTCGTATCTTAAAACTTAAATCCTACA
>CAZSKF010000085.1:4752-6343 GCA_964607405.1 uncultured Proteiniphilum sp.
TTATAAGCAAAATCATAGTCGGCCGACAAACCAATGTTGAACCCTATTTTTGCATTATTGTCATTCAGTTCACTTCCATAAAAGTTTGAAGCATTAACTCCTCCTTTTACTCCCAATCTCATTTGTGCACTTGCCACAGTAACTACTGCAAGCATTGCTACGATTAATGTCAGTTTTAAATTTTTCATAATTGTTTTTATTAGTTTGTTGTTTATTATTTTCACTAAGAAAACACACTCACACTTAACAAGCAAATATCACAATTGTTCGAATAGCGTTTCTACCCGCCGTGTGTGATTGTTTACTGCTCAAAGGTAAACTAATCTATTAATATATCAATTACTATTATTGTGAGCGTGGAAATATTCCACAAAAAATATATTAATTATACGTATGTCAACTGAGTAAAGTTTTCTTTGTTGAATAACTGAAATGCTATCTCCTGAAGCAGCGTTGATTCTATTCTATCAATTCTGTCGAACATATCACCTATCGGGAAATAATCATCATAGTGAAGAAAGCTTTTTGCCATTCTCAGCACCACTGCCTCATTATTTTCGCTGGCAATGCCCATATGTCCTTTATACATCCTTTTGGCAATGGTCAACTGAGTGGGCGTGATAGCTTTTTCGCAAAGCAGCTGCATCTGTTTATTTATCAACTTCATGCATTTGTCAACATTCTTATTGTCCGTTGCAAAATATACTGCAAACAAGCCTGTGTCAGTATATGTGGTGACTATGGACTCCACGTGATATACCAATCCGTTCTTCTCACGAAGTGAATTATTCAATCGGCTGCTGGCATTTCCTCCACCCAATATATTATTCAGAAGATATAGAGCAAAACGATCATCACTGTGCATATCTATCGAGTAACCACCAAATAATACGTGCGACTGCGATGTATCCTTATTCATCACTATTGATTGTGCCGCGTTGAGCACGGGCTTCACTCTTGGCTTGATAATGCCCGGATCTGAATTATCAAAAACAAAATACTTTTCACTTAGCCTTTCCACCTTCTTGAAAGGAGTTTTGCCAAATGAAAACAAAATCATATTGCTTGGCTGATACTGCCTTTTGAAGAATGCTTTAATCTTTTCTGTATCAAAGTTGGCTATAGTTTCGGGCGAGCCTAAAATATAATGCCCCAGGTCGCTATCATTATAAATGATATTTTCAAAATCATCATAAATCAATTCAGAGGGCACGTCCTCGTAGCTGTTTATCTCATCTAATATTACTTCGCGCTCCTTCTCAATTTGATTCTCGGGAAATATAGAGTTGCAAACCACATCACTTATCAGCTCTATGGCCCTTTCAAAATATTCGGTGAGGAAAGTTGCATATATAAACGTCTCCTCCTTTGTGGTGTAGGCACTGAGGTCGCCACCCACATTCTCCATTCGGTTTATTATATGATGGGCTCTGCGTCGGTTGGTTCCTTTAAATAGCAGATGCTCCACAAAATGAGCCATTCCCTCCTCTCCATCCAGCTCATCCCTTGAACCGGTATTTACCACCACGCCACAATATGATATTTCTGATGGAAAGGGCATGTGAATTATTCGCATACCGTTGGGAAGTGA
>CAZSKF010000085.1:6443-10017 GCA_964607405.1 uncultured Proteiniphilum sp.
TAGTTTACTCTTGATATCGTGTCGCTATTTTCATAAAAGGAAATAATGTTTTGCGCCATTTCCCTTGCCATGTTGTCTCTATCCTCAATGGTTTTGGTGCCCGCATGTGGAGCCAATACCACATTATCAAGCTCCAATAGTTCGGGATGAATCTTTGGCTCATTTTCATACACATCCAGTCCTGCCGCAAATATCTTCTCTTCCTTAAGGGCTTGTGCCAACGCCGGCTCGTCCACCATATTGCCACGCGCAGTATTAATAAATACAGATGTGGGCTTCATCATGTTAAGCTCTTTCTCGCCAATGAGCTTAATTGTTTCGGAGGTTGACGGTGCATTTAGTGAAATATAATCAGCCGTTTGCAACAGCTCTTCAAACGATACATACTTTGCATTATATTTCTCTTCAATGCTTTGTGGCAGTCTATTTCTATTATTATAAATAATATCCATGCCCGAGGCTATTGCACGGCGTGCTATTGCTTGTCCTATTCGCCCCATGCCAATTATGCCGAGTGTTTTGCCAAATATCGAAGTGCCGGGGTCTCCATATATGCCCCAATCAATGCCGCGAGGGATGCGAAGCTTTCTGTCGTAATATCCTAACCTTCTTCCCGCAGCCAAAAGCAATGCAAAGGCCAATTCGGCAGTGGGCTCGCATGTTGATTTTGGGGTGTTGGTAACAACTATACCCTTCTTTGTAGCATAGTCAACATCTATATTATTATACCCCACTCCATAATTTGATATTAATTCCAATTTTGAGCCTTTGTCCATTATCTCCTGATCGGTGTAGAATCCAAAATTTGGAACCAAAACATCATAATCATCTATCATTTCTAGTACCTGTGCACGATTATACCCTTTTTCGTCTGAAATATGCACATCATACTTGTCGCACAGTTCTTGAATGGCTTCTCTCATTATAGGGTATGTTATAAGTATCTTTTTCATAATTAATTCTTTGAATACACTTATTTTATATTAGGTAGTAAACTTACAAAATAATTTCAATATTCAATAAACCGACATTATTTATTTAAATTTCATTTGCATCTTCAACAAAGATAACTATGTTTGTAGCTCTAATATATCTTTAAAAAACATTTTTTATACTATGAACAAGAATCATGCAACACTACTGGCCATGCTATTATTAATAGTGTTCAGCTCGTGCGAAGGAGATATGATGGATCCTTCAATTTTAAACAAAAGTATTAAGGTAAATGCTAAGATTAGCAAGACAAACACTCGTGTCACCGACAATAGTTGGGAGGCGGGAGATATGATTGGCATTTACATGATTAAATCGGGATCGAAGCTAACCGATGCTAATGCCCTGCACAAGAATGGAAAATACACAACCAACGGCGATGCCTATTTTGCACCTGCTAATGATGCGGTGGATATTAAGTTTCCGGATGACGGCTCGAAAGTTGACTTTATCTCCTATTATCCATATACTGAGGGCATATCCAAGAGTTTTAAATATCCCATTAATGTTTCTTCGCAGGAGAATCAGTCTTTGACTAATTTGCTGTACTCCGACAATTCTAAAGGGCAGAGCAGAACAAATAATAATGTGGACTTAACTTTCACATCTGTGCTCACCCAGATTAGATTGAACTTGAACAGCAGCAATAAAATATCACTGAACAATGTGAGGGTTTCACTAAAGGGTGTATATACTAAGGGGGAGTTTTCGCTTGTGGACAAAAGCTTCACTGCCTCATCCAAGGGAAGCATCAGAATGAAAACCAACAGCAAGGGCAACTATTCTGAAGCATTGGTATTGCCCACAAATAGCATGAGCGGCATTATGCTTGAAATAATAAACGGTAATATGTCATATACCTACGACTTGGAGAAGTTGACCAAGATTGAGTCTTTCGAGTCGGGCTATACGTATCAGATGAATGTTAACTTTGACTCTGATAATACAACAATTGGTGTGGTTGTGAATCCCAGCTCTTCAATTAATCCGTGGAAGGATGGACCTAGCGAGGAAATAACCCTGGGGCCGGGCAATAAAGTGGAAGATGGCGACGATGACAATGGCAGCATTACAGAAGGTGAAGGTGATGGATCGGAAGAGAATCCATATTCTATCACAAAAGCTCAGCTTGTGGGAGAAGAGAGCAACGTTTGGGTTAAAGGGTATATTGTGGGGTATTATACCGGTACAACTATAAAATCATTTGGTAATAGCTTTGCTTCTTCTGATAATATAAGAGATACCTGCATAGCACTAGCCGAATCGCCTGATGAAGATAATTGGGAAAACACATTTCCTGTTTTCCTAAAGACTGGGGATATGCGAGACAACTTAAACCTAAAAGACAACAAAAACATGATAGGAAGAGAAGTAATGATTAGGGGTCATCTTACAAAATACTACAAGTCGATTGGGTTTAATGACTCTTCTGTATACAAAATTCTAGATTAGACCTTTCACAAAGCAATTTACGCAAACAATAAACAAAACTCTGAGTATTGAATATTTAAAACTATTCTACAGCAGGAGTGCAAATCGAAAGAGGGTGAAATCACATAGTGATGCACCCTCTTTTTGCATTCCATACTAAATGGATCACGAGATATGGATTAATAATTCATAGCCGGAAAGATGTATTATAATTTCTTGCCCCATATGATAAGGCACGAAAAGTGTCATAATATTTTCTTGAGCTTGGGATATCATGCCGAAAAAATCAGCGCATAACCAAAACTGTCAATCATCAACCGGAAAACATCAATTTTAGCCCAAAACTCCCCATTTCACAATATTTTACATATCACACCTTTTTGAGTGCTTTTCATATTGTTAAAATATTAACAATCAGAGCCTCCTTTTTGCTTAATTCATTGTTTTATAGGCTATTCGCATTTTTACTTCATCGATTATTTTAAAAACAATAAGGTCTTGTAAAATTACATTGATCATATTCCATTTTTTTATTGAGTGAAAACATTTGACTTCAATCAATCCCAAAACTAAAACAGGTCATTGCAAATTGATTTCACTTCTTTTAATACTGAAAACACCTCATTTCAGTTAATTTTTTTCACAAATAAAGGTGGAATCTGAGCCTTGTAAAATTACAAGACTCAATAATATTTTTTGCATTGAGTCTTGTAAAATTACATTGGTCATATTCCATACTTTTATTGACCCTTGTAAATTGATTTCAATCTAAAACACTTCTCGGATGGGGTCTTGCTTAATGTTTTTTAGCTGTTTCCACGTGATTTATTGTTAAAACACATTTACAAAGGGCTTAAAAATTTTGGAATATGACTGTTGTAACTTTACAAGGGTCAATAATATTTTTTGCAAACGTCATTGTAACTTTACAAGACTCAGTAAAATTTATTTCAAATGCCATTGTAACTTTACAAGACTCTATATTTTTTTTGCGAAAAGACATTTTCGTCTCACTTTTTGGCACAAAAAATCGGTTGCTACACACAAATATGTAGCCAATAGTTTTGAAAAATATAATATCGGGGTTTGCTTTATTGTGAGTATAAAGAAAAATTGGTGCAAAAGTTATTTGGAAATAACATCAACAATT
>CAZSKF010000086.1:0-9965 GCA_964607405.1 uncultured Proteiniphilum sp.
CAAACGCATCAGCCTAGCCCGTGGATGAATGATTATGGACAGTTTTCTATTATGCCTATGGTGGATAAGGCTGTGTTTGACGAAAACGAGCGTGCCAGTTGGTTTTCTCATAAGGCAGAGGTGGCAAAGCCGTATTATTATAGTGTTTACTTGGCCGACTATGATGTTACTACTGAGTTGACGCCTACAGAGCGTGCAGCAGTTTTTCGCTTTACTTTTCCTGAAACTGAAGGTGCGTATGTTGTAGTAGATGCCTTTGATCGTGGTTCGTCTATTAAGATTTTGCCTGAGTCTAATGCAGTGGTTGGTTACACTACCCGTCATAGTGGTGGTGTGCCCGATAATTTTAAAAATTACTTTGTAATTCAATTCGATCGTCCATTTAGCGAGACTTTATCTTTTAAGAACGGTGAGGTGGTAGAGTCGCTTGAAGTTGTGGATGATCATGCCGGCGCAATAGTTGGATTTGTTACTCAACGGGGCGAACAGGTGTTGGCTCGTGTAGCTTCTTCTTTTATTAGTCTTGATCAGGCTTGGCAAAACCTGAAAGAGGTTGATGGAAAATCTTTTGATAGTGTGATGCAAGATGGTAGAGACGTGTGGAATGATATATTGGGAAAGATAGAGGTAGAGGATAGCAATATTGATAATAAGCGTACTTTTTATTCAACACTTTATAGATCAACATTATTTCCACGCAAGTTTTATGAAATAGATGACGAAGGTAATATTGTTCACTATAGCCCATATAATGGTGAGGTATTGCCGGGATACATGTACACCGATACCGGTTTTTGGGATACCTTTAGGGCTTTGTTCCCATTGCTCAATGTGGTTTATCCGTCTGTCAATGCTGAGATTCAGCAGGGGCTGGTTAATACTTATCTAGAGAGTGGATTCTTGCCCGAGTGGGCTAGCCCGGGACATAGGGGCATAATGATTGGTAATAACTCGGCTTCCATTGTTGCCGATGCTTATTTAAAAGGTCTTCGAGGATATGATATTGATACACTTTATGAGGCTATGATTCATGGCACGGAGAATGTGCATCCAACGGTTTCATCTACAGGTAGGGCAGGGCACGAATATTATAATACTCTTGGGTATGTTCCCTTTGATGTGGGTATTCATGAAAATGCTGCTCGCACACTGGAGTATGCATATGCAGATTGGACAATATATAGGCTTGCAAAGGAGTTGGGTCGCCCACAAGAGGAGATTGACTTGTATGCAAAGCGTAGTCAAAATTATCGTAATCTTTATTCACCCGAACATAAATTGATGCGTGGTAAGAATAAAGATGGTTCGTTTCAATCTCCATTTAGTCCTACCAAATGGGGTGGAGCTTTCACAGAGGGTAATAGCTGGCACTATACTTGGTCGGTGTTTCATGATCCTCAGGGTTTGATAGATTTGATGGGTGGTGAGCATGAGTTTGTGAATATGCTGGACTCAGTATTTAAAATGCCTCCCGTATTTGATGATAGTTATTATGGTTTTCCTATTCATGAGATTAGGGAGATGCAGATAATGAATATGGGGCAGTATGCGCATGGCAATCAGCCTATCCAGCACATGGTTTATTTATACAACTATGCTGGTCAGCCATGGAAGGCTCAGTATTGGGCACGCGAAATAATGGATAGATTATATACACCAAATCCTGATGGATATTGTGGTGATGAGGATAATGGTCAGACTTCTGCCTGGTATGTATTCTCTGCTCTTGGATTTTATCCTGTTTGTCCCGGAAGTGATGAGTATATCATTGGTTCTCCATTATTTGAGAAGGCATATATTCACCTCGAAAATGGTAAGAGAATAACTATTAGTGCTCCGGATAATAAGAAGTCAACTCCATATGTTGATACTTATAGAGTTAACGGCAATGTTCATACTAAAAACTATATTACTCATGATGAGTTGATGAATGGTGCTGATATTAGTGTTAAGATGTCAGATACTCCAAACATGCATAGAGGAACTGTAAAGGATGATTATCCTTACTCTTTCTCAAATGAGAATAAGTAAATCGCAAATAAAAAAAGTGCTGAAGTAACAATTACTTCAGCACTTTTGCTTTATCTACATAATAATATTTGTCCGGAATGTGAGAAATGGGCAAGAGGCTCATTCTTTTGATATCGAACTTAAGTGGCAGATATTCGGCTGGTTCCCATTCTTTTATTTCAACTGTTGCTATTCCCTTTCTGGTAATTCCAATTTTGTGGGCGGCAGCATATGATAGGTCTATTATTTTACCTCTGGAGAATGGGCCTCTATCGTTTACTTCTACTATTACCTTCTTGCCATTTGCAGGGTTTGTAACTTCCAACAGTGTGCCAAGGGGATATGTTCGGTGTGCACAAGTAAGGCTGTCTTTATGATATACAGCCCCACTTGAAGTTTTACTACCATGAAATCTATCTGAATAGAATGTGGCTTTGCCTTTCTCTTGCGAATATAGGTTTTGCCAACACATAGATAAGATAGGTAGCAGATATATTAATACATATCGCCTCTTCATAGAGTGAGTATATTGTTATTTACCCCATCGTTTGGTCAAATCCTCAAATGCATCTATTCTTCTGTCTCTAAAGAATGGCCACCAACGGCGAACATTCTCTGTTCGCTTTTTGTCTATTTCCACTATTTGAGTCATTTCTTCTTCATTGCCTTGCCACAAAAATTCTCCTTGCGGACCACAAACAAAGCTGTTGCCCCAAAATGAAATACCTTTTGTTTGTCCTGATGGGTCGGGCTCGTATCCTGTTCTGTTTACAGATATTACAGGCAAACCATTGGCTACTGCATGTCCTCTTTGAACGGTTATCCAAGCTTCACGTTGTCTATCTTTCTCTTCGCTAGTGTCTGATGATTCGTATCCTATGGCAGTTGGATAAATTAGCACTTCGGCATCATTCATTGCCATTAGTCTTGCAGCTTCGGGATACCATTGATCCCAACAGATTAATACACCTAGTTTGCCAACAGATGTTTCTATGGGATTAAAGCCCAAATCGCCCGGTGTGAAATAAAACTTTTCGTAATAGGCAGGATCATCAGGTATGTGCATCTTTCTGTATGTGCCCGCTATGGTTCCATCCTTTTCTATCACCACAGCCGTGTTGTGATATAAGCCTGCTGCTCTTTTTTCAAAAAGTGACAATACGATAACTGTTCCTGTTTCTTTTGCTACTTTCCCAAACACATCGGTTGAATATCCCGGTATGGTTTCGGCCTGATCAAAAGTGTCTGTATCTTCGGTTTGACAAAAATACAAGCCATTGTGCAGTTCTTGCATTACAATTAGCTCGGCGCCTTCGGCTGCCAGTTTGCGTATCTTTTCAGAAAGACGTGCTACATTACTTTCGCGATCTGCTGTGTTAGATTGTTGAATTATTCCGACTTTCATTTTCTCTTTTACTTTAATTGTTTGATAAGAAACCTTTTGGTATCTGCATTGTGATGCAGTGTAATGATCCGTGTTGCTTAATTAATGAGCGACAATCAATTCCCACCACTTCATAATTAGGGAATGCTTTCTTGAGTTGTTGCATAGCTATAATGTCTTTATCAGAATTATATGTAGGCATAAGAATAGTATCATTCATTATTAGAAAATTAGCGTACGTGGCAGGTAGCCTGTCGCCATCGTCAAGTGCCTCGTCTGCCATGGGTAGTGGAATTAAATTATAGGGCAATCCCTCTGCTGTGGTGAACGCCTTTAATTCATCTTCCATCTTTTTTAATTCCTTATAATGTTCGTCTTGCTCATCATTACATGAAACGTATGCGATGGTGTTTTTGTTGCAAAGCCTTGCAAGTGTGTCTATGTGGCTGTCTGTGTCATCGCCTCTGAGAAAGCCATGATTGAGCCACAATACTCTTGATAATCCAAATGTGGATTTTAGATATTGCTCTATTTCATCAGCTGTCATTGGCTGATTTCTGTTGGGTGCCATTAGGCATTGTGATGTGGTGAGCATTGTTCCCTCGCCATCTGACTCTATTGCGCCACCTTCTAGTATAAAGTTTAGCTTATTTATATAGCCTGTTTCTTTGCTAAACAAACCATTGGCATATAGTTGACCGGTTATCTGGTTGTCATAGTTTGATGCAAACTTCAATCCCCACCCATTAAATCCAAAATCTAAAATAGTAGGTTCTCCATTCACAAATACAGATATGGGACCATGATCTCTAGCCCATGTGTCGTTGCTATCTATATGGTGGGTTATTATGTTTTGCTTCTCTTCGTTTGAGAAATGCTGTAACACTTCATCGTTGTTGTGACAAACGATTATTAGCTTTTGTCTTTTCACTATCTCTTTTGATAGGGAAATATAGCAATCAACAACTTCGTCCAGAATATCAACCCAGTCGGAGTTGGCATGTGGCCATGTAATAAGAATGGCATCTTGTGGATGCCATTCTGCAGGGAAAATAATATGATTCATCTTATCCTTCCATATTGCCTCGGATAATACCTCTTGAAGAGCTTCTGATGAAGTTTACTATTTGTTTTACTTCTTCAGTTTCGGGTAGTTCTTCTTCTATCTTATCCAAAGCCTGAGTGGTGTTGAGACCAGACAGATAGATTAATCTGTATGTGTCTTGAATTAAGTTTATAACTTCGCTGCTAAATCCTCTTCTGCGAAGTCCCACAACGTTGAGTCCAACGTATGTTAGCGGTTCGCGCCCCACCATTGTGAATGGAGGTATATCTTTAGGGATTCTTGATCCTCCTTGTATCATAGTGTGTGCACCAATTCGGGTAAACTGATGTGCTAATGTGCCACCACTGATAATGGCGAAATCGTCAATCTCTACCTCACCGGCTAATTGTGTGCTATTGCCCAAAATGACATTGTCTTTTAATACGCAGTCGTGAGCAACGTGGCTATAGGCCATAAGAAGGCAGTTGTTGCCAACAGCAGTATATCCTCTGGATGCAGTACCTCTGTTTACTGTAACGGACTCTCTGACGGTGGTGTTGTCTCCAATTATTGCAATTGTTTCTTCACCTGCAAACTTTAGGTCTTGCGGGATTCCCGATATTGTGGCGTTAGGAAAAATAGTGCAGTTGGCACCAATTCTTGCTCCTGACAGGATTGTAGCATTGGGCATAATAATTGTTCCGTCACCAATAATCACATTCTTGTCAACGTATGCAAATGGTTCAACTACAACGTTGTGGCCTAATTGGGCTTCTGGATGAACAAAAGCCATTGATGAAATAGTACTCATAGATTTTATTATTGTGTGGTTATTTGTTTTTAATAATTTGAGCTGTGAAATGAGCTTCAGAAACTATCTTATCACCTACGAAGGCAACTCCCCTCATTGTGGCAATACCTCTGCGAAGTTCGCTAGTCAGCTCTACTTTGAAAATGACAGTATCGCCAGGAACAACCTTGTTTCTGAATTTTACTCCATCAATCATTAAGAAATAGGTAGAATATTTTTCAGGTTCATCTAATCCTGATAGTACTAGAAGCCCGCCCGTTTGTGCCATAGCTTCTATCTGAAGTACGCCCGGCATAACTGGTTCTTCGGGAAAATGACCTGTAAAGAAATGCTCGTTGTTAGTTACATTTTTAACTCCCACGATGCATGTATTTGTTTTATCTATAATCTTATCCACCATTAGTATTGGATATCTGTGAGGAAGAAGCTCCTTTATCTTGTTGATATCCATTAGTGGTTCTTTTGTAGGATCATAGTATGGAACTCGGTTTCTATTATTAATTTCTTTTCTAATAAGTCTAGCGAGTTTGTTGTTTATCTTGTGGCCTGGTCGTGTGGCAATAATACGCCCTTGAATAGGTTTGCCCACAAGCGACATATCACCCACGATGTCAAGTATCTTGTGACGTGCAGGTTCATTAGGATATGATAGCTGCCTTTTATTAAGATAGCCCAAGTTGTTGGCATCCATGTGCGGAACGTTTAATTCGTCTGCAATTTCGTCAAGCTCATCTTGTGGTAGTTTTTTCTCGTATATAACGATAGCATTATCAAGGTTTCCACCTTTTATCAGTCCCAGCTCTCTAAGCTTTTGTATTTCTCTTACAAAAACGAACGTTCTTGCAGGAGCAATCTCAGTTTTGAAATTCTCTAAAGAATCAATACTTGCGTATTGGCTTGGAATGTATTTTGAATCAAACTCGATGCTGGAGTTGATGCAAAAACAATCATCAGGAAGCAATGTTAGTTTTGATCCTGTCTCAGGGTCGTGAACCTCCATTTTGTTTCGTACTACAAATACGTCTTTGTCTTCGTCTTGCTTTTCAATTCCTACCTCTTCAATTTTATTTACATATTCAATTGCACTTCCATCAAGTATAGGAAACTCGGGTGCATTCACCTCTATCAGGCAGTTGTCAATGCCATATGCATATAGTGCAGAAAAGGCATGTTCTACCGTACTTACAGTTATATTATCTTTACCTAAAACTGTTCCTCGTTGTGTATTCACAACGTTTTCAGCCAATGCCTCTATAATTGGGCGTTCTTCTAAGTCAACCCTCTGTATTTTGTAACCAAAATTTACGGGTGCCGGATTGAATGTTATTTCTATTTTGTGACCAGTGTGAAGACCCTGGCCGTTAAGTGTAAAGCTCTGCTTTAAAGTTCTTTGTTTCACCATTTTATTTTATTTATATGGATGACGTTTGGGCAAAGATACTATCATTTCTATTTAAAACGAATGTATGATACCCATCTTATACTTTTTATTAGTAAAAAAGAGATTTACTCTTTACCAATCTGTTTTTTTAGTTCATTTAGCTCTCTCTCCAGAGCCGTAAGTTGTCTATACATATCCGGTAGCTTGGGCTGTATAATTACCGATTTGAGATGGTTCTTGATGTTATAAGCCGGAGAGCCCATCAATTGTGAGTCGGCAGGAGTGTTGCTAATGATACCCGATTGAGCGGCCACTTGCGTTCTGTCGCCAATAGATATATGTCCTCCTATTCCTACCTGTCCGCCCAGCACACAGTTCTCGCCAATCTTGGTAGAGCCTGCTATGCCCGCCTGAGCTGCCATAACGGTGTTTTTGCCAATCTCATTGTTGTGCGCAATCATAATTAGGTTGTCAAGTTTCACACCTTGTCTTATAATGGTAGAACCCATCACTGCCCTATCTATAGTGGTGTTTGCTCCAATTTCCACATCACTTTCTATTATCACATTACCCATTTGGGGTATCTTGCTATAAACACCATTCTCCTGGCTAAAGCCAAATCCATCAGAGCCGATAACGGCACCTGAATGAATTATAGAATTGTCGCCAATTTGACAATTGTGATATATTTTTGCCCCCGAGTAGATTGTCACGTTGTTGCCAATCTTTACGTTATCGCCAACGTATGCTTGGGGATAAATTTTTGAGCCATCACCCAATTCCACATTTTCTCCTACGTATGCAAACGCACCTAAGTATATATCACTGCCCACCTTGGCACTTTCGGATATGAATGACATGGCCTCAATTCCTTTTTTTGCAGGAATTTGGCTGTTCACCATATCTAATAGTGTGGCCAGTGCCGCATATGCATTTGGAACTTTAATTAGGGTGGGAGATATTTCCTTCTCAGGTATGAAGTCTTCGTTCACCAAAACTATATCAGCTTTGGTTTCGTATATGTAATGAGTGTATTTGGGATTCGCTAAAAAAGTAATCGTTTGAGGTTGCCCTTCTTCAATCTTTGCAAAGTTTGAAACCTTGACATCAGGGTTTCCAATGATTTCGCCCTTGAGGAAATCAGCGATTTGTTTGGCTGTAAATACCATGTATCTTGTTATTTATATTTTTTCAGAATACAAATAAACGAATAAAAAATTAACAATCAAAGATATATATGGAAAATGTTTATTGCGATAAGTTTTGCTAAATATAAAATAAGATTTATCTTTGCACTCGTAAAATTTCGGGATGTAGCTCAGTCCGGTTTAGAGTACTCGTCTGGGGGGCGAGGGGTCGCAAGTTCGAATCTTGTCATCCCGACAAATTTTTAATATTTAAGAGAGTCAAGCTTTTTATTTAGCTTGGCTCTTTTTTTGGTGCCAAAAATCTATTTTCATTCATCAATAATAAAAGAGCTTTCAATAGTAGATTGTGTTTTAACAATTGGCCTTGTTTTGGGCTAAATATGAAATTGTGTTTTCAATAAAATGGCCGTTTATCGCCAAATATAAAATTACAATTTTAGTTCCAGAGCCATTTTGAGCAAAATGTAAATTTATATTTGATGTTTTGGCATCATTTTGAGTAAAATATAAATTTATATTAACAGTAAATTGCGACTAAATCATTAAAATAAACAAAAGTAGTGACCATCAGTGATGCTTTTGTTGTCTTCCAATTCTCTTTTTTGGTGAAAAAGTGTCGTTTTATGCCTAATGTAAAATTACATTTTTAGTTCCAGAGTCATTGTTCTAAAAATGTAAATTTACATTAGGACAGAATCTGTCATTTGTGTTAATGTTGTTAACAATAAGATCATGTTTTGCTCAAAAGTAACGTTAATTAAATGTTTGAGTAGCTAATAATGACTCTGAAATGATCAACTTCATATTGCTTTTTGCCTTGATTGCTCATGATTGTGTTCGTGTAAGTATTTGTTGATATTGTGTTTTGTCTGTATATCAGTGTAGTGTGTGTTTTTTTAAATGTCAAATATTAAATTAGTATTGATTTCCATTTGAAAAATGGCTATTTGTGATATAATGTGAAGAGGATGGTTCTGTTACTGGTTTTAATTAACAGTTGGCTTGTTTGATAGATCTTTAATCAGTGTTTAATCAGTGTTTAATCAGTATTTAAATACCAATTGAGCACACCTTAGTTTATTGCTAGCTGCTTGTGGGGCTTGTCATGTTTCTATTTTAGGACTTTTTGGTGTTAAATAGGATTAAACCCCAAAAGATGTGCTGATTATACATGATTATATTGTAAGTTTGTAGGTGAATTTTAGAATCTAACTTTTAATAAATAAATTAATATATTATGGCAACATTTGAATCAGGAAACATTTTTTCTATGGAAAACTCTATCGAATATTCATCGGGTGGGGTAATTAGCAAACAAGTAATGAGAAAGAAATCGGGTAATGTTACTCTTTTTTCTTTCGATAAAGACCAGGGGCTCACAGAGCATACATCTCCTTTTGATGCAATGGTGCATATTTTGGATGGTGTGGCAGAAATCAAAATAGATGGCGAGCCTCATGTTCTTAAAACTGGTGATTGCATCATAATGCCCGCAAATCATCCTCATGCATTGCATGCAGTAGAACCATTTAAAATGGTTTTGACGATGATAAAACAATAGAAACAATATAGCAATCAAGATAAACCACACAATATACTATATATATGAGTACAGCAAATAAAACTCCGGAACAAAGAAAAGAACTTCTCAAGCATCTTTTACTTAGGTTGCACGAGGGGGATAGCCCTGATATATTGCGCAAGCAGCTAATAGAGGCTCTGAGAAACATTCCCTATCATGAAGTGGTGGAGGTGGAGCAAGAACTAATTAGTGCAAATGCGCTAACGACTGATGAGATTCTTCAGTTTTGCGACCTCCATACAGCCGTTTTGGATGGCAGTATAGATTTGGAAGATGCAAAGTTTGTGCCCGAAGGTCACCCGGTTGATACCTTTAGCAAAGAAAACGATGCAATAGGAAAGGTAATTGAGGAGTATTATGACTTGAAGAACGAAGTAGCCAAGGCTGATGATGCTGAGGTGGAAAAGCTAGTGCTTCGTTTGAGAAATATTTTCAATAGTCTTTCTGATATCGACAAGCACTATTTGAGAAAAGAATATCTTGTATTCCCATATCTGGAGAAGCATGGCATCACTGGCCCGCCCACAGTTATGTGGGGCAAGCACGATCAGGCCCGCGAACTGCTTAAAAATTCTCATGAAGCATTGACTTCACCTCTTTCAAC
>CAZSKF010000087.1:0-9910 GCA_964607405.1 uncultured Proteiniphilum sp.
ATTAGAGCTGGATTTACACCTATCGCACATGTGGAAATGAATAAAGATGCTTGTGATACACTTAGAACAAGATCTGCATATCATTGGCTTAGGGAAAATGGTGAAAAGAATGAATATGTTAAATATCTTAAATCTGAGAAAAGAAATAAATATGAGTTTTGGAAGAGAGTTCCTAAGAATATCATTGATTCGGTAATTAATTCGGAAATCTCAGAAAATACACTACATGAGATCTTTGAGAAGATTGATAAGCTACTAGGAAAAGAAAGCATTGATATAATTATTGGTGGGCCTCCTTGTCAGGCGTATTCTATTGCTGGTAGAGCTAGGGACCCGAAAGGTATGAAAGAAGATCCCAGGAATTATTTATATAAGTATTATGTGAAATTCCTAGAAAGGTATAAACCCAAAATGTTTGTTTTTGAAAATGTGCCTGGCATATTATCTGCAAATAATGGTGTCCATTTAAAAGATATATTTGATGCCGTAAAAGTTGCTGGTTATGAACTAAAGATACCACCCGAAAAATATTTAAACTCTAAAGATTTTGGGGTTCTTCAGGATAGAAAGAGAGTGATTATTATTGGGTGGAGAAAGGACTTAAATATAGAGTCATATCCAGTGTTTGAGACTGAAGATGTTAAGTTTGAAATATTAAGTGACTTATTTGCTGACTTGAAACCATTACAAAATGGTGAAGGTTCTTTAGATGCAATGGAATATGAGAAACCAGCAACTCGTTATTTGATTGAGTCTGGGATAAGGGACGAATTAGGCTTTGTAACTCATCATCTGGCTAGACCTAATAATGAGCGAGACTTAACTATATACAGAAGAGCTGTAGATATGTGGAATAAAGAAAAAAGGAGATTGAACTATGGAAAGGACTTAGAGCCAGAATTAATTACTCATTCAAATAAAAACGTTTTTACGAATCGATTTCAAGTTGTGAATGGTCAGGGAATATCACATACTGTGGTTGCACATATTGCAATGGATGGGCATTATTATATTCATCCCGATATAAACCAAAATAGATCTATTAGTGTGAGAGAAGCTGCTAGAATTCAATCATTTCCTGATAATTATTTTTTTGAAGGTAGCCGTACTTCTTCTTTTAAACAAATCGGTAATGCTGTTCCGCCATTAATGGCAAAAAAAATTGCCGATAAATTAAAGACCATACTTGTAAAAGATGAAAATGTCTGAAAAATAAGTCAATTTTCATTTTAATAGTACAATAAATTACATCTAAATGAGAAATGCTTTGTAGTATTAAAGTACAGATAACAATAATTATAAGCCTATTTTATCATGAAAAGTATTAATGCCTTAAACTCATTGGATAATTGCCAAATTAGATAGAAAATATAGATGAATTATTAAAAAAAGAAATATGACATTTATTAAAGCTGAAATAGCAACGCCTAACCCAAAATCTACTATTAATTCATATAGAAGTTTTGGATATAATCTATCAACTGCCATTGCTGACATAGTTGATAATTCTATTTCTGCCAATTCCGATGAAATTTATTTGGAATATAAGTGGAAAGGATCTGACTCTTATATTTTAATCTTAGATAATGGTGTTGGAATGAATAATGAGGAGTTGGTGCTTGCAATGACTCCTGGGAGTAAAAATCCTGAAGAAGAACGAGGTGAGAAAGATTTAGGACGTTTTGGAATGGGTTTAAAAACTGCGTCATTCTCTCAATGTAAAAGATTAACATGTATTACTAAGAAATATGATTATGCAACGATCAAACGATGTTGGGATCTGGATTTTGTCAACGAGGAGAATGAATGGCAGTTATTAGACTATGTTTCTGATAATTTATTTTTTGATAAAGTTGATATGCAGAAGCATGGTACTTTAATCCTTTGGGAGAAGTTGGATCGAGTAGTTGGGAGCGCCGATATCACTAATGAGAGTGTGAGAAATGCTTTTTATAAAGAAATGCTTGATGTGAAAGATCATTTGAGTCTTGTCTTTCATAAATTCATAGAAAATAGAAAAGTAAAGATATTTTTTCAAAATGAAGAGATATTGCCCCATAATCCCTTTTTACTTCATTTGATTCCAAAACCTGAAATGGGGCAACCAGAGGTTTTTGATAATGTCGAAATTACCTATTTCATATTGCCACACATGTCTGAAATTGGCAAAATAGAATATGAAAAATCAGGTGGCTCTTTGGGATGGTTCTTGCAGCAAGGATTTTATATATATAGAGGTGATAGACTACTTGTAGCTGGTGATTGGTTAGGACTTCAGAAAAAAAGAGACTTTTCGAAACTTGCAAGAATAGCTATTAATTTTTCAAACTCAAATGACTTTAATTGGCAATTAGATATAAAAAAATCAACAGCAACACCACCAATTGAAATTAGAAAGGAGCTTAGTAGGATTTCAAAAATAGCTATATTGAAGTCTGCAAAGATTTATAATTGGCGCGGACAAAAAAAAGCTATAGATATAGGGTCTTCCGACTTCCATCCACTTTGGATAGATGAGAAAACTAGAGATGGAATAAAAAAATATAAAATAAATAGGAAGCATCCGATAGTAAAATCTCTATTAGAAGAAAAATCTAAATTAATAACTAAAGCATTGAAATTGCTTGAAGATAATGTTCCTATTGAATTAATTCTTACAAATCAAAATGAAGACCCTTCATATCATGAATTAGAAAAGCAAACGAATGTACCAACTGATGAGCTAATAAACTTAGCTATTGAGTTATACAGAATAAATGTTTTGAAGGGGGTGCCAAAGGAGTTGGCACAACAACAAGTTATGAACTCGATACCTTTTAATTTATATCCTTTAATAAATGAATATTTGAAATGAATCTATTACAATCTGCTCGTGCTATTTCTCATACATTATTACAAAGTTATAATAATCAAATTACAGATGATATATTGTTGACTGTAATTGATAAAGTTTCAGCAATTAATATCTTAGACGGACATTATTTTGATAAACAAGAGCTGTTTGAGATTTTACGTGCTGATCTTAGTATTGGAAGAGGAGAGATTACTGAGCTCTTTGATGAGAAAGTAACGCCATGGTTAAACAATGAAAAAGCCAATATTAATTTTGAATTGTGGAATAGATATAAGCTTTTTATGGGGAAAGATAACCCTTCATTTCCAATAAATGACTTGGATGATTTTACAGATAAAATATTAGATAAATGTGTTAATCCAAAAATAGATGGTTCTTGGGATAGACGTGGTATGGTAGTCGGTCATGTTCAATCAGGGAAAACAGCTAACTATGTCGGTCTTATTAATAAAGCTACAGATGCTGGCTACAAAGTAATAATCGTTATTGCAGGTACAATAAGTTCACTAAGGCGTCAAACGCAAGAGAGATTAGATGTGGGATATATTGGTAGAAATAGTTCAGCTTTTATTAATGAAAATAAGAATCGTGTAATAGGTGTTGGTAAATACAAAATTGATACTGAGATTTATTCTCTTACGTCGTCTTATTATAAGAATGGAGATGAAGGTGATTTTAGTCAATCAGTAGCAAATAGATTAAATATTCCAATTGGAAAGAATCCAGTAGTATTTGTAATTAAAAAAAATAAAAGTATCCTTGAGAATCTTATTGATTGGTTTTCAAAAGATGTAAATGCAAAAGTTGTTGAGGGTACCACTAAATTATTTGATACTCCTGCGTTAATTATCGATGACGAGGCAGATTCAGCTTCAGTAAATGCATCAAGAGATATTAATGAGATTAAAACAATAAATCGTTTAATTAGGACTCTAGTAAATATATTTAATCAAAGCACATTTATTGGATATACGGCAACTCCTTTTGCCAACTTGTTTATCCCCCAAGAATTTAACGAAGATCTTATAACAACTGTTAGAGGTAAGCAATATCAAATTGGTGAAGATCTTTTTCCTCGAGATTTTATTATAAATTTAAAAGCTGGTGCAAACTATATTGGAGCAGCTAAGGTGTTTGGGTATGAAGATCCAAATATAGAGTTGACAAAAGAGCCACTTGATATCTTTAGGGATATATCTGATTATGATCCTCCATTCTTTAAGAAAATCAATGTAAATAATAAATCTAATTTACCAGAGTATTTACCTCCAAGCTTAGAAAAGGCTATTAAATCATTTTTTATAACGTGTGCTATTCGTAGAGTAAGAGGTCACATTACAAAGCATAACTCCATGCTAATACATGTAGCACTTCTTGTAAAATGGATTGATAGAATAGCCTTATTAGTCAATGAAAAAACTAGGGAATTTAAAAATGCTATTTTGAGTGATGACGAGGAAATTATTAACGAACTTAGAGAGTTATATGAATCAGACTTTTTACCTACAACTAAGAATATTCTTGATAATCTAGATTATACTGATATTAGAATAAGAGAGCATGATTGGACAGAGGTAAAGAGAGAGCTAAAATCAGCAATTTCTAAAATAGAGGTTCGTTCAGTTCATGGCACGCGTTCAGTTGCAAATTTGGAGTATCATAATATTGAGGAAATTGATTATGATAGATATGAAGAAAAAGGTTTATCAGTGATAGCGGTAGGAGGTAGTCGTTTGTCAAGAGGTATTACGCTTGAGGGCTTATCTGTATCATACTATATAAGAACAACAAGAATGTATGACTCTTTAATGCAAATGGGACGTTGGTTTGGTTATCGACCTGGTTATGTGGATTTATGTAGGCTATACACTACAAGTCAAATATTTGAATGGTTCAATCATATTACAATGGCAACTGAAGAAATGAGAAATGATTTTGACGAAATGACAATAACACATAAACGACCTAAAGATTTTCGTTTAAAAGTTAGAAATCATCATGGTCTTCTAACTATTACAAGTCTACAAAAATTATATTTTTCGGAAAATATTGAAATATCATTTTCAGGAACCAATCCTCAAACTTATTGTTTATTGAAAACCAAATCTGCTGTTTCTAATAATTTCAATGCATTAAAAGATATAATAAGTTCCTTAGGGTTTCCTGAAAAGGAAAATATAAAAGAGCTGAATGGAAGAATTAGGTATTTGCTATACACAAGAGTGGATATCAATGTTATATGTGACTTTATTAATTCTTTTAAAATAGATCAACCTACTATAGTAAATTCCACATTAACTGATTACATTAAAATACAATCAGAAGATGATAAAATAAAGGAGTGGAGTATTTGCATAGTTTCAAATACAGATAAAAGGGTGTTTATTGATTACAAAGGTGGATCTTCTAAAGATGAAAGGAGTGTTAATTCAGATGTATCTACGTACCAATTAAAATATAATGATAAGGTTCTTACCTTGGGTTGCAGTGTTCGTAATCAACAAGTGAATCGTAATGGCGAGTACTACTTGATATCAAAAAACCAAATAGACCAATCAGGAGATCGACAAGTGGACTTAACAGTGCAAAATAGCACTTATAAGCGGATTAAAGAGCAGCGGAAAATCGAAAAGAAAGGCCTTTTGCTTATATATGCGTTAGATGAGAGAGGAACTCCTAACGTAAATTATGGCTTGCCTATAATAGGATATAGCTTACATTTTCCAATGATTGATGATGAGGTAAAGGTGTCTTACACAACAACTTTAAATAAAGAGTATAGTGATGAAGTTATGGATGATGATGATAATTTAAATGATAGTATATGATAGATATTAAATCCATTTGGGAAGATCAAAAGCCAACAGGAGATATAATTGTTAGGACTCGAATAAATGAAATAGAACACTTAAATTGCTACGCTGCAACAAATCATATCACTGGACAACATTTGTTTGTAATCTCTATATCTAACCTTGTTCAAATACCCAATTTGAAAAATTATAGGTTTAAAGGAGTAGAAGTCTTCACAATTGAAAGTAAAGATACGGCTGAACTCTATATTTATCTTTTGGATAATAGTTTAAAAGATATATTTTCAATGTTTATTCAAGATGTTATGGAAAACATTCAGAATACTATTACAGAGAAAGAGGCACTATCTAGAGCATTGAATGTTGTGTCAAATTGGAGGAGATTATTTGGTAAAATTAATTTTAATGGATTAACGATAGATCAACAAAAGGGGCTAATAGGAGAGCTATTATTTCTTTCTTATATTTTGGATAATAAGCCAGACGAGATTGATAATCTGAGTAAGTGGACTAGTACAGAACGAGGGTTTGAGTCAAAAGATTTTACTATGGGGAGTGTTGGGGTTGAAATTAAGTTTTCATCATCAAAACAACCACGTATTAGAATATCTAATGAAAGACAATTAGACCCAGAGAGTCTTGATAAATTATTTTTGGTTTTATACTCAGCTGAACCGGTAAAGGATAAAGGGATTTCTCTGAACTCGATGGTTGAAAACATTAGAAATAAAATTAAAATAGCTGATGAGCTAAAGGAATTTAATGTTAAGCTTGAATTAATTGGATATTTTGATGATGATAAAGATCATTATAATAATATGTACTCGATAAAAAAAATCTTTGTATTTGAAGTTGCTTCTGGTTTTCCAAGAATAGTAAAAAGCCAATTGCCTTTGGGAGTATATGACACTTCTTATTCTATAGAGGTGTCATCTATAGAAAGTTATATTGTTAATATTGAAAAAACACTATTATAATAGCATGAAATGAGTAGAGCATTAGAAAGTTATATTGAAGAGCTAAAATCAGATGTTGCATCCTTAGTGTATTCTGACGGAGAAGGAGCAAGTTTTGAGGATAAGTTTACCGAGTACTGTTTAGAAGTACTTGAATCAATAGGAAAGGTAGAAGGGGCTAGAGTGCTTTCATATATTCATCCCAATAGACATGGAAGTATTGATTGGAAGATTAATGGTTACTGTTTAGGTGATACATACAAAGATGAGAGTAATAAATCATACTTTGAAACACTTGATTTATTTATAACATACTATAGGACTGATGAGTATGGATATAGTTTTAATGATCAAAGTTTATATAACAAGACCATTAATCAGTTGAAGAAATTTATAAATGGTGCATTTAAAAGACATATTGACTACGTTGATAAATCAAATTCAGAATTATATGAATTGATAAAAATTATTGGAAAACAAGGAAATATGTTTGATAGGATAAATATTTACTTATTAGTAAATGGTATGTCAAACATTGATAAAGAATCTACAGAAATAAAAGATCTAGATGTTAATATTTATACTCACACATGGGATATAAATAGACTATTTAGAGTATTAGAAAGTAATAGAGGTCATGAGCCAATAGAAGTGGATTTTTCTAAAATGCAATCAAATGAACGAGGACTACAATGCATTAAGGCGCCAAATATAGATGAATTATTTGATTGTTATCTGGCAATTGTCCCTGGGTTATTTCTGTCGGATTTATATAAAGAATATTCAAGTGAGTTACTTGAAAGTAATGTTCGCTCGTTTTTGGGGCAAGCTGGTAAATTTAATAGGGGTATAAGAGATACTATTCGAACTAAGCCACACATGTTTTTGCCATATAATAATGGTATTACAGCAACGGCCGAAAGTGTAATTACCAAGATAGAAGATAACCAGTTATTTATAACTAGCATGACGGATTTTCAGATTGTTAATGGAGGACAAACAACAGCATCATTGTATCATACACAGAAGAAATATAAAGATGTGGACTTGAGTAAAATTTTTGTTCAAATGAAACTAACTGTTATAAAAGACGTTGAACAAAAAAATGTGGAAGTACCTAATATTGCAAGATATGCAAATAGCCAAAATAAGGTTTCTGAACTAGATTTGTCTTCTAATAATCCATTTTTAGTAGAAATAGAAAATTTATCACGTAAAAAATATGTCATAAACCCAGAAAACAGCAATCAGTCACGATTATGGTTTTTTGAGAGAACTAATGGCCAGTATAGAGAAATTCTAAATAGAAAAACACCTGCTCAGAAGAGGGCATTTAAAAATCAATCTCCTACGAATATGAAATTTGTAAAGTCCGACATTGCAAAGTTCATAAATATATGGGAACTTGAGCCTCATTTTGTTTCTCAAGGTGCTCAAAAGAACTTTATTCACTTTTCAAAGAAAATTAATGAGTTGGTAAGTAAGAACAGATTGCCTGGTGAGAATTTTTATAAGAAGCTAATAGCAAATGCCATTCTTTTTAAGACAACTGATAAACTTTTTGGTCGTAAAAATCATGGTGCAATAGGTGATACTAGTTTAAAATCCTATACTGTGGCATATACTTTGTCTTATTTCCATTTTCTAACAGATAATAGGTTTGATCTTTGGAGACTTTATGAGGAACAGAAAGTTGATGATGCTGTGCAGAGAAATTTAAAAGACCTGATGATTTTTGTATATAATCATTTAACAACGGAAGCAGCAAATAGTCTGATTTCGGAATATGCAAAGAAGGCTACTTCTTGGTCAAAATTGAAAAAGGTTAATCCTCCATTCGATTTAATAGAAGGGATAGATTCTTATCTTATTACTGATGAACAGAAACAACAAAGGGAAAAGGAAAAAGATGTCAATATAAATAACACAGAGGATTCTCTCTTTATTGTTAGTGAAATTAGAGAAATTGGATTAAGATTTTGGGATGGATTGAAGAATTATATTAAAGCAAATAATATAAATGAGTTTAATTGGACAGACTCCTTTGAACTATATAGTAGATTAAAAAAGAAAAGTAATTTAAGAGCTCGAGATATATCATTTGGTAAAAACGTATTAGATTATGTACAATCAAATCCTACCTTTGTGGAAGAGATCAGGAGTCTTTCAAAGGAAAATGAGGAGGATTTAGTAGAACTCAAATTTGTATATGATAAACTTTTATTGTTATCAAAAGAAGAATGGGATAGAATAATAGATTTCTCAAGCCAAACTAAAATATTTGATAATTTAGAATTACATAATGTAAAATCGATTCGCTCCTCATTGCTTAAAAGAGAAAGTGTAAGGGAACAAGCACTTTTAAGAGCATACGAGTCAATTTTAAAACTAAGTAGATATGGAATAAAAATATAGATTAATGGAAAGGTATCAATGAGGTTATATGATGATTAGTTTGATTATGATTGCTAATTCATAGACAGTTTTAAATATTGTCTAATTATAAATTATGAAAGTATGAAAATAAAAGTTTTTTTAATTGGTTTATTCTTAACCTTTAGTGTTTCCTTTATTCAGTGTCAAACCACCACTAAAGATATGGTGCTGGCAAGAGTTGTTACTGAGAATACGATTTTTCAGTTATTTCCTACACAGAATAACTGGACGTTTTTGAAACTAGACACTAGAAATGGTAAGATATGGCAGGTTCATTTCACTGTGGATGATGATTATGCAAGTGGTGAAGTTATTTTGAATGCTAGACCTCTTGTGTATGAAAGAGAAGAGAAGAATGGTAGGTTTACTCTTTATCCAACTGAAAACTTTTATAACTTCTTGCTATTGGATCAAATCTCTGGTAAGATTTATCAGGTGCAATGGTCGATGGATAGTGATAATAGGGGTATTATACAAATCAATTAATCCTTTCTCATTACTCCTATCATAGAAAACAAATATTAAAGTTTGAACTAGCTATGAGTATGAATGAAAAAGAGAAATGTATCAAGAGTCGCTATGCAACGCTAATCCTGATAAGGAGCTGATTGTGAAGCGTGATGTTTGCAAGGTGCTGTGTGATGTGTATAACAGATTGCCCGATGTGGGTATTGGTGATGCTAGTGTAATTACTCGTAGCTTGTCTGATAATGTGGTGGTTGTGGGTAATCCGTGTAGGGTAATTAAAATATATTTGTGTAATTAGCTTACATATTTTATCTTTGGAAATTGATCGAAACATACTTAAACCAAACTTTAATAATTATGACTGAGAAGAAAATTTTTGTGGC
>CAZSKF010000088.1:0-6544 GCA_964607405.1 uncultured Proteiniphilum sp.
AATAACAATAAACAACTAATTAATTATGAAAACATCCATGTCAAAAATCATTACGCTATTATTGTTTGCTTCGTTGCTATTGGGCTGCAACAAAGAGTATCCCGCTCCTGAGGGAACACTGAAAGTGATAGTTGATATTCATCAAGAATATAAGCAAAATGCAGTGATTAAAGTAAAGCCCATTGAAAACACAAATATTACCCTACATAATTTAAAAGTGGGGAATAATAAAGAAGTTGCAGTGGAGCTCAATGTCGGAAACTATGAGGTTAGTTTATCCTCGTATAAGTCTAACTCGACTGCTCAAGATTTCTTTGTGAATACGCAGCATGTGCAGATTCGTCAGGGACAAACCACAAAAATAACATTTAAGGAGGAATAGTAAGAGAGGGGCAAGGCTGGATTATCAATACTTCCCTCTACATCTTATTGTGAATATTAATTTTAAATACTCGGGCTATTAAACTCTATCAGGTTTCTGCTTGACAGTTTGAGCTAAATATTAATGCATATAATTATGAAGAATACAATTTCATCTTTAATCCTGATGCTTGTTATTAGCTGCAGTTCAGGAGATTTAGCTGATGTTCAGTTTATAGATGACTCTCTTATCCAAAATGAGAGCATGAAGTCAAATGTATTATATCAATCTGACAGTTTATATTTTACAGAGTTAGAACTTGTTAATGACACCATACTTGCTGTAATTCAACATAAAGGTGATAACAGTATTATATTTATAAATATCAACACCTCATCCGTAGCAGGTCAAGTAGGGAATTACGGGAATGGTCCCGATGACTTTATATCACCAAGTTTTGTTCCCAATGTTAGTGATGTGTCCGACAGTTACATTTATATACATGATATAAATGCTAAGAAAATGTTGAAATTAAATTATGAAAGTATCAATACTGATTTGTTGCTACAAGCTATGGATTATCCTGAGACTATATCTAGATCTTCTGGCTTGACTCTTTCTGGTGATTATTTTGTTGGCAGGAAGGTTGAAATGGATGACGAAAGTTTATTTAGTTTATATGATTATAAAGCTGATAATCTTTATACTGCAAAACAGTATATTCAGACATATAATGATTTAAATCAAAAGAACTACTTTTTGTCTGCTAACGTATCCATGAATAGTTTCCAAAACAGCATAGTTGTTGGAATGTATTTTATAGACTTAATTCAATTTTATGATTTAAGTGGAAGATTGAATAAATCAATAACATTTACCCAAAAGAACTTTATGCCTGAAGTGGATAGCAAGGCTCAGATTTTAGATTTATCTAAAGGATATAATGGAATCACAAGAATCTATCCAACTTATAAATCCTGCTTTTTGAGGAGGGATGAAATAGTACCCATCAGCATTAATGGAGAAATAGTGGAAAAGAAAACAAGCTCTATAATTAAGACTGATTGGCAAGGAGATGTGCTGAAAAAATATAATACCAGAGACGACTTAATAGGCTCATTTTGTGTGGATAAATCAGAAGAAAGGCTCTTTGCAATCAGGACACGAATAGAGGGCGATAATGAACTTATTGAAATAGTATCATACGAATTAAAGTAATATTGTAAAGTATAAGACACAATGGGAAGAGCACTGCTTATTATTATTGTAATATGTTTTACAATGTGCAAACAGCAAACTCAAAGGAGTGATGCTATTTTTGTGGATTTAAATCGGCCTGAGAAAGCCTCAGTATTCGATTATTTTCGCTCAATTGAGTTGATTCCATTGGAAACATCATCCAATGTGCTTCTTGTAGGTGTTAAAAAATTGATTTCTTATCAAGAAAAATATTATGCTCTAGACCCTGTGCAGAGTATGATATTCATATTTGATGAAGCGGGTAGATTTCTTTTCAAGATAGATAGAAGAGGGCAGGCAGATGGAGATTATATATCAATACAGGACTTTATAATTAATCCTTATTCGGGTAATATTGAGATACTTGAGCCTTATGGTGCTATTAAGATTTATGACTTGCCGGGCAACTATATAGAAACAAAGCAGATTGACTTTCCCGGACTTCGTGCCATACATTCCATATCTGCCATTAGTAAAGACATCTATGTGTTTCATTCGATGTTTCAACCTCACAAAATTATATATTATGATCTTGTTGAAGAAAAACTATTGCATGAAGAATATAATGAAAGCTATAGACTTGGTAGTTTTTCAAACATCCCATATCAATATCAAAACGATTGGTTCTTTTTTAGACCTATAGATCTTGAGGTTTATAAATTAGGGACAAAAGGTCTTGAGGTTGCTTTTGAGTTTGACTTTGGCTCAAGTACTAGAAAGGGAACAGACATTACATTCACCAAAGAGTCGGAGCGAGATTTATATAAATCTATAGATGAAATATTTAATCAATCTGATTACTTAATACATTCCGTGAGACACAATAACAGATACATATTTGCATCACTTTCTATAAAGGATATGGATGACAGATCTAATGTGATATACGACAAAGCTACAGGAAAGTCAAAACTTATCTCTGAATTCACGGAGGGTGTTCTCTTTAATTCTTATCGTATGGAGGAAATAATAGTAACCGATGAATATGTATTGATGCCTATTCAATGGGTAGATTTAGAGAAAAGGGTCAGAAAAGAAATGCTAAATGATGAACAAAGAATTATTTTTGAAAAGCTTATTAATTCTGAAATGGAAGAAAACCCAATACTAATCAAATATTGGTTCAAGTAATAGATTAAGTGAAAGGCTATAGCGTATAAATCACTGTGACGTGATAATGGAAGGTGAAGGAGGTGTAGCTCAAGTTAAAATGATATTCGCAGGCTACATTATTTACACACAAAAGGGCACGAAAAGGCCCTTTTGAGATATGTATAATACAGTCTTATCATTGTTTTTATTTAGTCAATTCTTCAGCTATCATTTCCGCCTGCTTCAACACAGTTTCTGTTGCCAGCATTTGCATATCAGGTGGATATCCAAATCTCCTAAGCAATCGTTTCACAGATACTTTAAGCTTTGCTTTCACACTCTCTTTGATTGTCCAGTCAATAGAAGCATTATTCTGTATTGTTTCTGTCAACACTACTGCCAGTTCACGCAGCTTGTCCTGTTGCATTAATTCTCTGGCACTATCATTGTCAGCTACAGCAGTATAAAAAGCATATTCAAAATCGGTCAATCCCATAGCTTTAGCCTCATCATCCATCGCAGTTATATCTTTGCTTAACGAAATGAGCTCTTCGATAACTTCTGAAGCGGTAAGTATTTTATTATGGTATTTCCTAATGGAACTTTCCAGCATTTCCATTAATGATTTACTCTTGACCAAGTTTTTCTTTGCACGGTTTTTAATCTCATCATTAAGCAGTTTTTTAAGAACTTCAAGCGCTATGTTCTTATGCTCCATGCCTTTTAGCTCTAATAAAAACTCTTCAGACAGAATAGAAATATCAGGCTTCTTCAACCCCGCAGCATCAAAAATATCAATCACCTGTTCGCTAACTAAAGCTTTATCAATCACCTGACGAATGGTAGTTTCCAACTCCTCATTTGAGTGTCCGCCTCCGGCACTGTCAAATTTAGCAAGGCGGGCTTTCACTGCTTGAAAAAATGCGACTTCATCTTTAGCATCCATTGCCTGATCATGCGGAATAGCTATGGCAAATGATTTAGATAGTGCTACAACTTCATTTATAAACCGCTTCTTGCCATCATCCAATCCTAAAATGTATTCTTCTGCAGCAAGTATCGTGTTTAGCTTCTTTGAAGTGTCCGATTCGAAATAGTCTTCGTAAGGGAAACCGTGAAGCATGTTGGATATCACCTCTATTTTCTCAAGCATTAATGTGACCGCTTGCTCTTGAGCAATGGCAGGATCACCTTTGCCACCCGAGTCAGAGTAAAATGAAAGCGCCTTTTTCAAATCAGATGCAATGCCAAGATAGTCAACAACCAAACCGCCGGGTTTATCTTTATAAACACGATTGACACGAGCAATAGCCTGCATAAGATTGTGCCCCTTCATGGGCTTGTCAATATATAGCGTGTGCATGCTCGGAGCATCAAAACCCGTAAGCCACATATCCCGAACAATTACTAACTTAAGTTCATCGTCGGGCGATTTCATTCGCTCTGCCAATCTACGACGCTGTTCCTTTGTGGTATGATGCTTTGCCACTTGAGGACCATCAGACGAACTCGCTGTCATTACTATCTTAATCACTCCCTTGTTCAAATCATTAGAATGCCATTCAGGTCTTATGGCAATAATTGCATCATACAATGCGGCAGCAATACGGCGACTCATAGCGACAATCATTGCTTTTCCCTCAAAAACTAATTGACGTTGTTCGAAGTGATCTATAATATCATTGGCAATTATTTTGATGCGGTTTTCACTTCCCACAAGAGCTTCTAACTGCGTCCATTTGGCAATTGCCTTTTGAGAATCTGTTAGGTCTTCTTTCTCTAGGTCACTATCAAGTTCTTCCACTAATCGGCGCCCCTCCTCGCTAAGGTTTACCTTTGCCAAACGGCTTTCGTAAAAAATTCGGACAGTTGCACCATCTTCTACAGCTTGCGCTATATCATATATATCAACATAATTACCAAATATCTTAGGTGTATTCACATCCGTATTTTCAATCGGCGTGCCCGTAAAGCCCAAATAAGTAGCACGAGGCAAGGCATCTCGCATATACTTGGCAAATCCATAAACAATCTTCTTACCAACGACATCCCCTGCTTCATTTCTATCATCAACCGTTTTTGCTTTGAAACCATATTGAGTACGGTGAGCCTCATCAGCAATAACTATGATATTCTCCCTATTAGAAAGCAAGTCATATACATTACCCTCTTCAGGATTAAACTTTTGAATGGTTGTGAAAACGATACCACCTGAACCAACTTTCAATAACTCTTTCAAATGAGAACGATTTTCGGCTTGTATGGGCGTTTGTCTTAACAATTGCTTGGAAGCCGCAAATGTATCAAACAACTGATCATCCAAATCATTGCGATCGGTAATCACCACAATAGTTGGATTGTCCATTGCCAATACCAACTTGCCTGCATAAAATACCATTGATAACGACTTACCACTACCTTGCGTATGCCAAACAACTCCTCCTTTGCGGTCGCCAACAGGCTGCTTATCCACACCCGGCAAGCCATAACTAGCAGGCGGCTCTTGTGCAATATCTTTAAAACTCTTTTTTATATATCCCGAAGCCCTAAGTGTGGATTCAACGGCTCTGTTTACGGCATAATATTGGTGATATGCAGCAATCTTTTTAATCGTATTGATAGTTACAACTCCGGTTACCGGATCTTCTTGCTTATATTTTTCGAATACAATAAAGTGACGAATCAAATCAAGCAAAGTCCCCTTGTTAAGCATTCCTGTTATCAAGGTCTCCAGCTGACTTACCAAGTGAGAGGCTACCGCTTTCCCATCTGCCGACTTCCAAGCTAAGAAGCGACTCAGTCCGGCAGAAAGCGAACCCGTTTTAGCTTCCAATCCGTCAGATATAACCAACAATGCATTGTATGTAAACAACGAAGGTATTTGTGATTTATATGTTTACACCTGTTTGAAAGCAGATTGTACAGTAGCGTTTTCGTCGGCCGCATTTTTCAACTCCATCAACACCAAAGGCAAACCATTGACGAACAACAAAACATCAGGTCTTTTATTGTGCTCGCCCTCTATCACTGTAAATTGATTACTTACCACAAAATCATTATTCAACGGATTGCTAAAGTCAACCAACCAAACCAAATCACCACGCTCGCCACCATCCCGGTGATAGCTTACAGGAATCCCTTCCGTCAAATAACGGTGAAACATTTCATTATTTGCTATCAGTTCGGGTGAAGCAATCCTTTGAATCTCACGGATAGCCTCTTCCTGCTGGTCAGTTGGAATAGATGGATTTATGCGCCGTACCGCTCTACGCAATCGCTCCACTAATAACACCTGCTCGTAGCTTTCCCGCTCGGGTATTTCGCTATCGGGCGCAATATCCGGGGCATAGATGTATTGATAACCTTGCTTTTGAAGTAATTCTATGGCAAACTCTTCGATATGATATTCATTGATTTGGGTCATAACTTATCTATTTATTTTCTTTATTCCACTCAGGAAGTCGTCCGTATATTTCAAAATAACGTTGTAGAAGAACGCCTTCTACATAAGAAGGTATGTCTTGGCTATCTTGGTCGAAAGTAACATACCAATAAATATCCAATGCATCACTTCCGTCTTCTAGCAATTTTTGTTCAAAGAACTTCTGTTGAGACACTCCATCCTGTTTGTTATTCAATCGCTTATTCAACAGTTGGTCACCAAATGTTCCATTAGGCAACATCACTCCCGACTTACCGATATACACCAATTCTACTGCTCCATCTCGCAAACGGTATATACAATAAACTCCCGGCATATTAGAAACATCTTTAGACACATCTTTTAATACGTCCCCTTTCTGAAAAAAGAAGTGACCATTATTTTTGTATTTATCTAACTCGTCAAACATA
>CAZSKF010000088.1:6644-9713 GCA_964607405.1 uncultured Proteiniphilum sp.
TTTCTGAAAAAAGAAGTGACCATTATTTTTGTATTTATCTAACTCGTCAAACATAGCATGTGCTTTTATAATTTCACTCTTATCTCTCCACTCATTAATTTTGGCAGTAATGTATCGCGGAGCTGGGTGAGGGTGCGGATTTGGGTTTGGTTCTCAATTTGCTTTGTAAATAATGATTGCACCGTTTGGTTATATTTAATCAAAGTCTCATCATCAACAATTATACAATCAAAATCAAATATTGAATTTGGACTTATCCTTTGATGACTACTACTTGTACCACCAACACCTGATGCAATTTCATTATAATTTGATCTATGGCTTAACCAGCCATATAAGAAAAAAAGATATTTATCGTCTTTTGGCTTAACAATTTGAAACTCTGTTGAGCAAATTGAATTTTCAGGCAGCTTATCCAATAAAAGCCATAGTCTTTTATCTTTATGGGGATTTAACTTTGAAAATAAAATTGAGTTTTCAGGCACTTCATATTTATTACTTTTAATCTCTTTGCCTTTTTCTATTACCGGCTCTTTATTATTATCAAAAGAAGGAATACTATAATGCGTAAAACAAACCTCAGATAATTTATTTGGATGAATTGATTTTTTAAAATGCATAGCAAGATCAGATATAGCTCCATTCTCCCAATCCTCCTTAGCTTCTTCCACAAACCATTGTCTAAAAAGCGTTTCAGCCATTTCTTCGAGTGTAGTATTCTGGCGGTGCAGCAAATCTATTTTATCGTCTAAGCTACTGAGAACAGAGGCAATAGCGAGTTGCTCAGGGAGATTAGGATACGATACAGGAATACTTTTCAATATTTCTGTGTTTATCGAGGGCATGGTAGCACCAACAGAAATATTAAGGATATAGTCTCTGAAGCTTTTCTGCTGAAAATAATAAGAAAGAAAACGAGAATTGACTTTTTCATTTGGCCTTACTCGTAACATTCTTGAAGAAAACATCCATCCATTTTGTTTTTCACTAACATACGCACTTAAATCAACTGAGCCCACTCGAGTAAAGAGGATATCACCTGTTTCCATCAAATATTTCTCCAGTCTTGCCCTATCTTCTACTGATACACTAGGATAATCAAATTCAGAAATTCTAAAGTCCTTAATATGTTCAACAGTTACAACAGGAGTTCCACCAGTAATATATTGTTCATTTTTTAGCTGACTTCCAAAAGGACCAGTTTGTACTTCTGCAATTTTTCCAAGTTCAACTTTCTTCCACTCACTCATTTCTTCTTATTTTTTAGTTGTTTAGGCACGCCGTCTTTTCCAATCTTTTTGATACTATCTGCCACAGGCAGGTTTTCGGGCATATCACCACCAAGTTCCTGTATGGTTTTGCGCACTTTTTTACCTACTTCATAATGAGTTTGGTTGGCTTTCTGCCTCCCTTTTATATTTTCTCTTTTCAACTTCTCCTCAGTCTGTGTGGCGCGGAACAGATTGGCTGCAAGCTCGGTGCTGCCCATGTGGTCGAGTATCTGTTGGCTTTTTGTTAAACCTTTCTTCTTGTGTATAGCTTTTGCATCCAAACCTCCGTACAATCCCTTGTAACCATGATTTTGAAAGATTGCGTAGTCCAAAGGCTCAATTACTCCGGCATCTTTTGCAGCCGCAGCTAATTGAGTATTGTGTTTCGCCATTTCATTTCGAAGAAATAATCGCTTCTCATCTTCCGAACTCAAGCGATTGTACTCGTCCATCTGGCGAATTTCTTGCAGGCGGGTTTGAACTGCAAAGTAGGTCTGCCCAAGTGCCACAACTTCTTTTGAAGGATCAGCATTCTGCACAATCAAGTAGCAGGCATAACGGGATAGTTTTACGCTTTCAATTTTTCTTCGTGCCCCAGAACCTATTGAAACCATTTCGAGGATATCCTCGAAATGGTCAGCAAGTTGCTGTCCGCTGTTGAGGCACGCTTCTTTTGCCCTTTCTACTGCCGGCAAAAAGTGACGATATTCAGAGTACTCAAGTGCTTTCGATAAACTTCTTGCACTCCAAAACTCGTTACCGTTTTCATCTATTTGTTTGATTTGCTCAAACAGATTATTGTGTTGTGGTGTTAATTCTTTTGACATTATTTATACGTTTAACTTATTCAATACATCCTGCGCCAATGAATCCATTCTTGAAAAACCAAACCAATTTTTGCCTAAGTCTTTTAGCGATGCGCCGATATGGTAAAGCTCCTTTTCATCAATAAGTAAAAAGCGGTCGTGACTGGTGCTCCATTTCCGTATTTCGATAGCGGAATATTGGCTGTTGTGCCTTTCAAGGTCTAATTGCAATGCTTTACTGATAGTTTTGGTGTAAATAATGCAAGAAACATCTTTTTTACGTTTACTTAATAGTGTCAACACGGTATCATCCACATAATTATCAATCAAGACAATAGATTGCTTTGCATTGCGAATTATATCGGAAGCAAAAGTATAGGCATCGAACACTTGGCCTTCGAAGAAGATGCCTTTTTGTGGCAACTCATTTTGTTCTAATGCAGCAAATATCTTATCAAACTTTTGGTCGTGCTCAAATAGTCTGTTTTCAATATTGCTTAATCGCAATTGTTGAAGCGTTTCTTGTCCAATTAATTTTCGCATTTGCACAAAAGCATTCATAATTTGAATGCTTACTTTAACCGCTACTTCGCTACGCAAAACAGCCGAAAGCATTGCCACTCCTTGCTCGGTGAAAGCATAAGGATTTACAGTGGAGTGTTTTAATGATTTGAACCGGTCGCAATTTGCGACTAGTTCGTTTCTCTCATCGCCATTCAACTGAAAATGAAATAATTGTGGGAATCGGCCAATATTTCTTTTAACTTGCTCATTTAGCCTTTTCACCTCAACCTGGTACATTTCTGCTAAATCCCTATCCAACATAACCTGCTCATTACGAATCGTAAAAATCCTATTTTCAATTTGCTGTTGTGATAATTCTATTTCTTTATTCATTTTCTTCCAATTTAATTTTCGCTAAATTCTCAGCAATTAGTCTATTCAATTCAGCCTCTTCTTGCAGTTGTGCATCAAACTCGGCTCTTAGTGCA